>CAZJBO010000451.1:0-2518 GCA_964544075.1 uncultured Anaerolineae bacterium | reverse complement strand
CCCCACATACGGTCATTTGCATCGAAGACGTCCGGCGCGCCCCACAGGTCATAGAGCGCGTAGCCCTGCGCCTTCGCCCAGCGCATCGCCTCCCATTGCAGCAAGTGCGGCGCCATGAGGCTGCGGTGTTGGTTCGAAGACGCGCCGTAAAAATACCATGCCTTCGCCCCAAAGTGGAAAAGTATCAGATGTGCCAGCGGCGTGTCCTCATACTCTGCAAGCAAGGCGTGCGCCATACCTGCCGCCATGAACGCGCTCCATGCCACCCGGTAATAATCCAGCGGGCGCGTGATAAAACCATCGCGCGCACCGGTTACCGCGTATAACTCATAGAGGGTTTCGAGGTCGGCAGGGCCGGCATCGCGCACCGTCACCCCCTTGCGCGCGCTCAACCGGATGTTATAGCGTGTTTTTTGTTTCATCGCGGCCATGAGCGCGTCGGTATCGCGCGCCAGATCGATACAAACCGTGTTGCGGAACTGGATTTGCTCCGCCGAGAAACGCCACCCCCGCCGCGCCAACGCTCCCATGAAGGTCGCGCCGAGTGGGTCCGTCCGATCGGTTCCATCATCGCCTGGGATGCCACGCCCGGCCACCACGTCGGGGTCGATCTTGATGAAGATCGCACGGGCGCGCCGCGCGTGCTGTTCTAACGCAGTAATGACCGCTGCGCGCAGCGCATCATCGCCGTATGCCAACGCCGGTCCCTTCGGCACATACATGATGCGCGCCGGGCCAACGCTCCGCGTCAACACAGAGGCCGCAGCGACCGCCTCGCCGCCGTGATAAAAGGCAAGACGGGCAGGCATCCAACCGGTGGTTTGCTGCTTGAATGCACCCCATTCCCAGGTCTGCAAGACGTGGGAATATGGCAGCGTGGCGAGGGTGTCGTTCCAAGTGACACGGTCGGTGATGGTTGTTATCTGTAACTTCACAGGCAGTTTTCCCCTCATGGCTGACGCGCTGTCGCAAGAGTTAAAACGTATCACATCGCCTTCGAGTTTACCAGCCTTGCCGGGTTCGGTATAATGCGGCGCATGATGAACCGCAGCCGCCGACCTCTGCACATCGGCATCAACGCACATTTACTATCGGGCCACACCGGTTATCGTAGCGCCGGCATCCACAGCTACATCTACCAAACGCTCCGCCACCTGCCCGACGCCGACCCCGATGTGCGCTATACCGTCTTTGTGGGGGCCGGACGCCCGGCTTCTGTCGAACGTCTGGTCGTGCGCAGATCGCGCCTACACACCGAACGTCCCGCCGTGCGCGTCTTGTGGGAACAAGCGGTGCAGCCGATAGAACTCCGGCGCGCCGGTGTCGATCTGCATCATGCGATGGCCTTTGTCGCCCCACTGCTTGCGCCTTGCCCATCTGTGGTTACCGTGTATGACCTGAGCTTTATGCACTACCCGCAACTATTCCACGCCGCGAACCGCCTGTATCTGCGCACCCTCACCGGTATCTCGTGCCGCCGCGCCCGCCGTGTGATCGCCATCTCCGAAAGCACGGCACACGATGTGGTCAACCTTTTAGGCGTGCCTGCAGCGCGGGTTGATGTGGCGGTGCCGGGCGTGGAAGCGCGCTTCTTTGCGCCCATATCAGAGAAGGTGTGCGCGGCCTTCCGCGCCGAGAAGGGATTGCCCGACCGCTTCATGTTGTTCGTGGGCACGCTGGAACCGCGTAAGAATCTATTGACCCTGCTGCGCGCATACGCTATGCTGCCCACGCGCGATGTAAAGCTGGTGTTGGTGGGCGGCAAGGGTTGGATGTACGAAGATGTCTTCCGCACGATCGATGAGCTGGCGCTCGGTGATGATGTGCTGCTGCCCGGCTATGTCCCGGATGTCGAGCTGCCGCGCTGGTATGCCGGTGCCGAGCTTTTCGTCTATCCCTCGGTATACGAGGGCTTCGGGCTGCCCTTACTTGAGGCGATGGCAACCGGCACGCCGGTCATCGCATCTAACACCTCTTCCCTGCCGGAAGCGGTCGGCAGTGCGGGGATGCTCCCGCCGCCGGACGACGCCGAAGCATGGGCCGATGCGATGGCACAAGCGATCGCTTCGCAAGCATGGCGTGCCGAGGCATGTGCGCAGGGACGTGCACGTGCCCGCAGCTTCACGTGGGCGCGCACGGCAGCCCAAACCGTGGCCGCCTATCGGCGCACGCTGGACAGCTTAGAGTGACTAAAGTCAGAACGAAACGACACGAGATATGATGAACTTCTTCTTACGCTATGGACGTCGGCTTGTGCCGGTGATCGACATGATATTGGTGGGCTTGGCCTTCGCATGTGGCTACCATCTACGCTACAAGGTGCAGCTATTGCGCGTGGTCACCGAAGCCAACGCAGCACCTTTTGGCCCCTATATTCCTTACGCGCTGTTCTTCGCCATGTGGATGTACCTTTCGATGTGGAGCGCCGGTCTATACGAACGCCAGCGCGGGCGTACGTGGTCCGAGGCGATGTATGCCATAATCAATGCGACCGCCAGCGCGACTGTGGTTACGATGG
>CAZJBO010000450.1:0-2523 GCA_964544075.1 uncultured Anaerolineae bacterium | reverse complement strand
CTCACCCCCGGCCCCTCTCCCTCGTTGGGGCGAGGGGAGCCAGAAGCGCTCCGGCGAGGTCGGCTTGGGCCTGTGGTTTCAACCGCAGGCGCCAGGCCCCAGGCGCACTTTCAGGCTGAGCAGTTACGAATAAATATGATTAGAAAGCCGCCGACTCAAAGTCGGCGGTTGATTACCAGGTTATTCGATAGCAGCTTCCTCTGAGCATGGGAGAATACGATCTATGTTTCCTCACGCATCGTCTGGCTCGTCTGGCGGGGGTGGGATATCGATGGTATCCAACAGCCGTTCGATGCGGTTGGCGTTCCGGAAGGCGACATCCCACGCAAAGTGCAGCTCCGGTGTGCGGCGTATATGTATACGCGCCCCGACCTGTCGCCGCAAGAAGCCCTTTGCGCGTTCCAGCGCTTCGAGCACCTCTTCTTCGCGTTCTTCATCGCCCATCGCGTTGACATAGACGCGGGCGGACTGCAGCTCGCGGTCGAGCTGTACCTCGGTTACGGTCACGCCGCCCAAGCGTGGGTCCTTGACCTCAAGCAAAAGTAATTCGCTCAGAATCTCGCGGATGCGTTCGTTCATCCGCTCTTGTTTGATGCTCATCGCACTAGCTCACCCGTTGGCTGATATAAAATTCGATGATATCGCCTTCTTTGAAGTCGTTGAAGTTCGCCAACCCGACCCCGCACTCGAAGCCGGCGCGCACTTCGCGCACATCTTCTTCGAAGCGTTTGAGTGAGCTTACCTTGGCGTCTTCGTGCAAGACCTTGTCGCCGCGCAGTACGCGCGCCTTTGCGCGGCGGCGGATTTCGCCTTCCCGCACATAGCAACCGGCGATCTGGCCGATGCGCCGGATGCGGAACACCTGCCGGACCTCGGCCCGACCGATGCGCACGTCTTCGTACACGGGTTCGAGCATCCCTTGCAGGGCGCGCTCGACGTCTTCGATGAGCTTGTAGATGATGTTGTAGGTGCGGATGTCTACGCCGTCGGAGTCGGCGCGCCGCTGGGCGGCAGCGTCTACGCCCACCTGGAACCCCATCACGATTGCGCCGGAAGCGCTGGCGAGCATTACGTCTGAATCGGTGATCGCGCCGGTCTCGGCGTGGAGGATTTTGACGCGCAGATCGGAGACCGCGAGGTCTTCGAGCGATTTAACGATCGGTTCGAGCGTGCCTTGTACATCGGACTTGATAATTAGGTTAAGCTCTTTGGCCTCGCCGGCCATGAAGCGTTTGAATACATCCTCCAGCGTGAGGGTTGGCCCTGGACGGGCGTCTTCCTCGGCGGCGGTGCGGCGGCGGTCGGCGGTTATGGCACGGGCCGATTTGTCGCTCTGGGCGTGTTGGAATAGATCGCCGGCCACCGGCACTTTATCTAGGCCCATGACCTGGACCGGGGTTGACGGCCCGGCTACTTTGACACGTTTACCGTTTTCGTCGAACATCGCGCGTATCTTTCCGCACGCCAGGCCTGCCACGATCACATCGCCGACGTGCAGGGTGCCGTTTTGGACCAAGAGGGTTGCCAGCACGCCGCGCTGTCGGTCGAGTTCGCCGTCCAGCACGGTGCCGGATGCCTCGGCTTTGGGGTTGGCGGTGATGTCCATATCGTCTGCGATCAACACTATGGCCTCTAGCAGGTCTTCGAGGCCCAGCTTTTGCTTGGCCGAGACCTGTACCATCAGGGTATCGCCGTCCCATTCGTCGGGCACCAGTCCGATCTCGGCCAGTTGTTGTTTGACGCGCTCCGGGCGTGCGCCGGGGAGGTCGATCTTATTGATGGCGACCACGATAGGGACGCGCGCGGCCTGGGCGTGTGCGACGGCTTCGCGGGTTTGGGGCATGACGCCGTCGTCGGCGGCGACAACTAGGATCGCGATGTCGGCGCCTTGTGCGCCGCGTGCGCGCATCGCGGTGAAGGCTTCGTGTCCGGGGGTATCCAGGAAGGTGATCTTTTGGCCTTCGTGTACGACCTGGTAGGCGCCGACGTGTTGGGTGATGCCGCCGTATTCGCCTTGCTGTACGCTGCTGCCACGGATCACGTCCAGGAGCGAGGTTTTGCCGTGGTCGACGTGGCCGAGCATTGTCACCACCGGAGGGCGGGGCACGAGGTCGGCGCTATCTTCGTCCTGATATACCAAACGCCACGCGGCGGTTGTGCCGGTATCTGCTTCCGGCTCTTCTTCGACAACCGGTGATGGTTCGTAGCCCATTTCGGAGATGACCAACGCAGCGGTATCATAATCAATCTGCTGGTTGATGCTTGCCATGATGCCGTTGCGCATCAGCTCTTTTATGATGTCAATTGGGCTGGCCTGGATAAGTTCGGCGAGTTCCCTGACCGTCAATATAGCCGGTACTTCTACATGTTTTGATGTCATACACTTCTCCCTCGGCTATGCGCTGGCGTCCTCCCTTGTCTCCGGGTCGTCCGGTGGGGGCGCGGCCTGGCGCAGCCGTTCGAAATCTGCTTCTGTCAACGTAGTGCGCAGCACGCGGTCTAGGATGCGAGTCTTGATGGCTT
>CAZJBO010000449.1:0-2526 GCA_964544075.1 uncultured Anaerolineae bacterium | reverse complement strand
TGCACAGAAGCTCAACGAGATGCTCGGCCAGGCGCAGCCGGGGCACGATAACCTGTTTGCATACCCCGCCCAATCCAACTTTTCGGGCGTGCAGCATTCATTAGAGTGGATCGAGAAGGCACAGCGCCGAGGCTGGGACGTGCTGCTCGACGCCGCCGCATTTGCCCCCACCAACCGGCTCGACCTGGGGCGCTGGCATCCCGACTTTGTCGCGCTCTCCTTCTATAAAATCTTCGGCTACCCAACCGGGGTCGGCTGCCTGATCGCGCGGAAACCCGCGCTAGAGAAGCTGCAACGTCCGTGGTTCGCCGGTGGCACGATCACGATTGCCTCGGTGCAGGGCGACGGCTATTACCTAGAGGAGGGCGAGGCCGGCTTTGAGGACGGGACAATCGACTACCTCAATCTGCCGGCGGTCAAGATCGGGCTGGAGCATATCACGAAGGTCGGCATAGATACCATCCACACACGGGTGATCGCGCTCAGCGCTTGGCTTATCGAGCACCTTTTGAAGCTCTACCACAGCAACGGAATGCCCCTGATCCACCTCTACGGCCCCCCCAACGTCGAGATGCGCGGTGGCACGATCACGATCAACTTCTATGACCCCAACGGCACGCTCTTCGAATATCGAAATGTGGAGGCAGCCGCCAACAAGGTAAAGATATCGCTGCGCACCGGGTGCTTCTGTAACCCCGGCGCGGGCGAGAAGGCACATGGCCTCACGAAGGCAGACCTGGCGAACTGCTTCGGCAAGGACGAGCGCATGACCTTCGAGCAGTTCATCACCGTCATGGCCGGCAAGGTGGAGGGGGCCGTAGGCGCGGTGCGGGTATCTTTGGGCATAGCTTCGAACTTCGCGGACGTGTACCGCTTTGTGGAGTTTGCGAAGACGTTTTTAGATAAAACCGTCGCTTGACGTTGCAAGGTCTGGCCAAAGATGATATGTCGGCTATCGATAATTGGGTGGCGCCGACCGTAGGGACCGTCGCCCCTACGAACCCGCCATTCTGAGGTCGGCTTTAGCCGAATAGCCAAAAGTCCATGACCCTAGTCTACCTCACATTGGCGTGGTGCGCGGGCCTTGTGCTGGCGTCCTTATCCCCGTCCGGCGGGGCGGCATGGTGGCTGCCGGTTGGTCTTGCGCTGCTCGGCGCATGGGCCACCCGGCGAATACCTCCGCGTCGGCTTATCTTCCTCTGCCTGCTGAGCGCTATGCTCGGCGCGCTACGCTACGATGCCGCACGCCCCGTAATCGACGAAGGCCACCTGGCCGCCCTAAACGATAGCGGATGGGTTGTCTTCAGCGGCAAGATCGCGGCCCCGCCCGACCGACGTGATGGTCACGTCAAGCTGCGCGTTGCTGCCGACTGGGTGCGCTGGGCGGAAAGCTGGGAGGCGTCGCAGCTCCCGGTGCCGGTGGAGGGTTTGGCGTTGGTGAACGCGCCGCGCTATGGACGCTATGCGCTCGGCGACCGGGTGGAGGTGCGCGGAGTGCTGCGCACCCCACCGGTCTACGACGACTTCTCGTACCGCGACTACCTCGCCCGCCAGGGCGTATACAGCCTCGTCTCACACGCCGAGGTGCTGGTCACCGAAGCGGCACGCCCGCACCCACTGTTTGCCCTCCGGCGGCGTGCCGAGAAGCTCATCGCAGACGCGCTGCCGGAGCCATCCGCCGCGTTGCTGACCGGCATCCTGCTCGGCGTGGAAAGCGGCATCTCGGCAGATGTGCGCGCCGCCTTCAACGCGGTCGGCGCGACCCACATCATCGCCATTTCGGGCTTCAATATGTCGGTACTAGCGCTGGTGATTACGCGCGCGCTTGAGAAGATGCTATCGTCACGACGGGCAGCGGCAGGCGCCGGCATCGTTGGGATAGTGGTATACACGGCCTTCGTCGGCGCAGACCCTGCCGTGGTGCGCGCGGCCATTATGAGCAGCCTTCTGATTATCGCGCCGCGCATCGGGCGGCGCACCTATGTACCGGCATCGCTGGCGTGCGCGGCGCTGGGCATGACGGCGGCAAACCCATATGTGTTGTGGGACGTGGGCTTTCAGCTGAGCATGGCGGCGGTGGTGGGCATGGCCTTGTTCGTCACGCCGCTAGAGCGCGGCTTCCGGCGCGGGCTGGCCCCGCTCTTCGCCACAACCACCATCGAACAGCTGCTTGCTTTGCTCTCCGAGCCGCTTATCGTGACGCTGGCGGCGCAGATTACCACCATCCCCTTGATTGCGCTCTACTTCGGGCGTCTATCTCTGGCCTCGTTCTTCGTAAACTTTCTCATCATCCCCGTGCAAACCCCGCTGATGCTCCTGGGCGCGGCGGCGGTGATGGTCGGACTCGCCCTCGGTGTCGGGGCTGCGCTGCCGCTCTTCTGGGCAGATTGGGTGTTCCTCGGCTGGACGATCGAATGTGTGCGCTTGTTCGCACGCTTCTCCTGGGCGAGCGTTGCGCTAGAGCTGAGCGGTTGGGCAGTGGGGGGCTTCTATGTGCTGTTGGGTGCGTGGGCGATCCTATCGGCA
>CAZJBO010000448.1:0-2527 GCA_964544075.1 uncultured Anaerolineae bacterium | reverse complement strand
CTTATATCCTGGGGCATCTGCGCTGTGAAGCCGATGAAAAGGCCGTTGATCTCCCTGATGGTCACAACAAACTGGTTACAAGCATCAAGCGCCGTTTTGAGCAGGAAGTGCGCAGCCGTAAAGCCGAAAGCCAACGGGCGCTATCACAGACCCGTGCACAGAAGTATGTCGCGCGTGAGCTGCGCTTGTTCTATAGCCTGACACAAGACGAAACTATCAAGGCACAAATCCAAATACTCGAAGATGCGTTTCGCCAGTCATTGCCGCGCGCGGTGCACAGACACATTAACGCGATCCAGCACCAAAACCTGAGCAGCGAATTGTTGTTACAAGAGCTGTTGCAGATTTATGAACACTATGGCCTGGCAGATAGGAGCCTAAGCGCAACCGTGGAGAGCGAGAGCAGCGATGACATACCGCGCATCGTGTGCAGCGAGGCGTCTTTGCGATAAAGTGGAGCGAGACGACGAAAGGTATAAGTGAGTGTAGCTTACGCAAGCTGCCCTTACCGAGCGCGCCGGTTGATCGGGGCTTCGCGTGCGGGCTGGCGCGCGCCATCGCGCATAGTCGCCCCCACCCTCTGGCCCGCTCCCGGCGGGCTTTTTGCGTTCCGGTGCGCCTGTACAATCCCGGCGGTTACGGCTACAATACCTGCATTAGTGCGCAATCGGGACGAGGAGCACAAATGAGCCACATCAACGACTCGCCAAACGCCCAGCAAGCCACCGGCCACCACAACTTACAAGCCGGACGTGACCTCCACCTCCACTACGGAACCTCCCAGCTGCCGTCCGCCCCGCGCATCGACATCAACGCGCTGACCCGGCCCGCCGCCACCTTCCAGGGACGCGAGCGCGAGCTTGAGACCCTGCAGCGGCACTTCAACGCCCTGCCGCGCCTGCTGACCATCCAGGGGTTTGGCGGGCAGGGCAAGACCGTGCTGGCCCGCGAAGCGATCGAGCGCTTCGGTGAGGCATGGTCGGGCGGCGTGTGGGCGACCTCTTTCGAGAACCTGCCCACCCGCGAGCGCTTCATCATCGACCTGGCGCAGTACCTCGGCGTCCCCACCGGCGACCTTGCCGACTCCGCCGCCATCGAGCGGCGGGTGTTGGCGGCGCTGACCGCGCGCGGGCATCTGCTGATCGTGCTCGACAACGCCGAGACGCTGGTGCAAGCGGTCGATGCGGACGAGGATCAAGGGGCATCGCAGCGCCTGGCCGGGCTGCTGCGTGACCACCTGCCGAGCAATGTGCACCTGCTCATCACCTCGCGCGAGTTTCTCGATTGGCCGGGCGAGCAACCGCTCGAACTCGGCGGCCTGGATCACAAAGCGGGCGCGCAGCTCTTCATAGAGAGTGCGCCCCGGCGCAAGCTGTCAGATGAGGACGCGCGAGAAGTAAGCAAGCTCCTCGGAGGACACGCACTGGGGCTGCGCCTCTTGGGAGGCGCGCTTAATGATACCACGCAGTCGCTGGATAAGTTTATGGATGAGTATCGAAAGCGTCTTCGCTATGCCAGCGACAAATATAAAGAACACGGCCACCGACACCACACACTGTGGGCCTGCATCGACACAAGCGTCATCCTTGCGGGCAAGGAGTATGTCGAGCTGCTGAACTGGCTGAGAATCTTCCACGCGCCCTTTACCGCCGATGTCGTCGCCGAAATCTTCGACCCGGACGCGGAGGAGCGCTCGCCTATCCACGACCGGCTCGACCGGCTGTGGCGGCGAAGCCTGCTTGAGCGCGATTATGCGGAGCTGCGCGACGGCGCGGTGACGCTCTACGCCTTGCTGCCGGTGATGCGGGATTACATTGAGGGGGGGCAATGCGAGCGGCTCTTCAAGTTCACCACAGACCGCGACCCCGACGCGCTGATGGCACGCTTCGGCGCGGCTTATGCGGCGCTGGCACTCCACATCTACCGGGAGCAAGACCGCAGCGCCCGCGCCATCTACATTGCGCAGCAGGCGGGCGCGGACCTGACGCGCGGCATTGAATACACGGCGGGCGAGACACGCGGATGGTATCTGCTGCGCTGGGGCTTCGTGCTGGGGTGGCTGGGTGATAATGTGCAAGGGTTGGCGTTGACAGAACTGGCGGTCGAACTGGCGCGTGAGCTTGAGTTATTGAACTTGGAAAGCTATGCAATCAACAACCAGGCGATTATCTACGACAACACCGGGCGATCATTGGATGCCCTACCCCTCTATGAACGCAAGCTAGAGCTTGACCAGGAGCTTGGCGACCGCGCGGGTGCGGCGGCAACGCTCAACAATATGGCGGCGGTGTACTATGCAACCGGGGAGCCTGCGCGCGCCCTCGAACTCTATGAGCAAGCCCAGCCCATCATGCACGAGGTCGGGAATAAGGCGGGTGAGGCCACCACACTCAACAACATGGCTGCGGTGTACCGCGCGACCGGGGAGCCTGCGCGCGCCCTCAAACTCTATAAGCAAGCCCTGCCCATCATGCGCGAGGTCGGGGATAGGGCGGGCGAGGCGGCAACGCTCAACAATATGGCGATG
>CAZJBO010000447.1:0-2531 GCA_964544075.1 uncultured Anaerolineae bacterium | reverse complement strand
TCGCCGACCAGCTCGAAGAGCATTACGGCATCGAGGTCGATGTCGTCGAAAGCGGCGAGCGCTTCGAGCTTGCGTTGATAGGTCCCTACCAAACAAGCCTTCGATATCATCAATACCCGCAAGTTTTACCTCCATATGCAACAGATAGAAACCTGGGGCGAGCCTGGACGACACGGTGCGTTGCCCACACCCACAAGACACAGATCACGAGCAAGTCTTTAATGCTCTGGGCGAGCTTGGGCAGGCAGCACCACCTGGATAAACGGCTCGATGTCGTTCAGATCGATGACCTCGCGCGATCGTGACTGCACATCCTCCCGACAGCCCTCGGCGCCTGCGCTGCCTTCACGGGGATAGTATATGGGGTCATCAGGATTAAATAGATTGTAAGTGGCGCGCGAGATGGTCTCCAACATCGGCCAATATTCCTCATAGTTGAGGAATGTCTCATTGTAGAACATGATCGCCAGCACATAATCACCCCCAGGCGTAAAGACAATGCCGGCGTCGCCGTGCGTATCATGTATCCAACCATGCTTGTGTGCCACACGGGTATTCTCCGGCACGCCCTTCTCGATAAGCACACCGATGCGGTTGCCGCCCATCACTTCGAGCATCTGCCGACACTCGGTCTGCGTAAACTGTTCCGGATAGACCGCACGCAGCCCTCCGCCATCATACATCGCGCACTCATAGATCATGCCCAACAGAGTGCCCATGTCTTCGGGCGTGGTTTGCGAGTCGAAGCTGGGGCTGGTATTGAAAGCCGGGTTTTGATTGGCGTCGGTCTCGTGGGTGACGTAGGGGCATTCTTGCTTGTTGGTCGAATCGAGCGGTGAGGTCAGGAAGGTATTATGCAGCCCTAAGCCGTCGAGCATCTTGGTGACATCATCCGCGCCCCGACACTGGTCGCCTCTGCCGATCTCTTGCAACAACAGGTTGGCCGTGTAGTTGCCGGAGCAGATCATGGTCTGGGCGATCAGGTAGGCTTGTTCTTCATTAGCCTCTGCATCCATGTAGCGGAACATATCGGTCAGGATGGGGATTTTTATCATGCTGGTGCCGGCGAAGGCGATGGTGGGGTTAATGTTAATCTCTTGGCCGCTCTGCAGGTCCATCACGAAGATCGAGGCGAGCTGGTTTTGCCCGTTATATACAAAGCCCATCGCATCAAAATAGGCGATGATGAGGCGTTGCAGGGTGTTAAGGTCGGGTTCGGGGGCATCTGTGACCTTGATTACCAAATCCACCTGCCGGTTAGAAGGATCGTTTAGGGCCGCTTCGATCAAGGGCAGTGAGGCCTCGATGTCGAGGATGTGGCCCGGCTTGCCGGGAGTAAAGGTCATGGTCTCAAGCGTAAAGCTCGCCGGTACCGGTGGCGAGTCGTAGCGCAAGGCGACATCTTCTAAAAATTTGCGCAGCTGAGACGAGATATATTGAGACGAGACATTCACGGTGATAGGGGCGTTGGGTCGACGCCAGAGGTAGTCCCAGAAACCGGCTGAAAAGCTCTCCTGTTCCAGGCTTTTTTCAATATCGGCCATAATGGTATCGGAGTTCAGACGGAAACCGATACCGGTAGGTTCGAGCAAGAAGGAGCTGTCTTTGTAGGTTAGAACGATCGGGCTGGCGAAGGCTTGCTCTAACAAGACGATGGCCTCGGCGCGTGTGAGGTGGTCGAGGCAAACGTCGCCTACACAAGTGCCGGGCGCGAACTTTTCCGACTGGTTGGCGAACGTGACCAGCTCGATGAAGGTAAGCCCCACGGCAGCTACCAACAATATCATCGAGATGACTTCGAGCAGCGGGAAGCCCCCACGCTTCTTTTCACCATAACTGCTATAGCTCATAAGTGTGCCTCGTGCGCTCTGCGTATCGGCGCCGACGGGGTGCGGTGGCGGAAAGCAACAGCGATCGCCTCGACGTGGAAGGGCGCCAACGGTGGCAAACTCGACGGCTTAACCCAATTGTAGGCCAAAATCTCGCCGTTTAGGTGGCGCACATCGCCGTGCGGATGACACAGGTAGGCGAAGTCGATGTGTGCACGGCGCGGGTGCGACAGGTTAAGCAGTGGGCGCTCAAGCGTGATATCCATCCCGGTCTCTTCTACCAGTTCGCGTATCAACGCATCGCCGGGGCTTTCGCGGCGGTCAACCCAACCGCCCGGCAATCCCCAAGCGTGCCTGGTGTGATAGACGTGCTTGAGGAGCAAGATGCGTCCCTCGGCGTTGACGATAACGCCGACCACGCCCGCCGTGAAGCGCGGCAACTGTAAACGCCAGACCCGTACGCCCAGGTCTAACACGAAGGGCACACGGCGTAAGAAGGCGGCGAGCCGGGCTTTACAACGGCTTTCCGAGCCGGGCAATTGATTTGATGCCACGAGTTCTCCTCGGCACAAACAGGGACGAAAGCTATCTTGGATAGAGCATCCGGCCCAATCGTTCAGGTTTGTTCTTCCTAAGCGAGTGTAGCCAACGCGGTGCTACTGTGCAAGCCGACGTACTCAGCCACATGTTTTGAGGGATCTG
>CAZJBO010000446.1:1308-2537 GCA_964544075.1 uncultured Anaerolineae bacterium | reverse complement strand
ATCGTATCGCCGTAATGCAGCGGCAGCGTCCACCAGTGCGTCGGCGTATAGGCGCTTATCTCGCCCTCTCCGCTCGCACCGGCCGTCAGGCTCCCTATGCTCTGTGCGGCTAACGCCGTCACATCAAAGGGCGGGTCGTCTTGGGCGAGCGCCATGCTTGTTATGGCTAGGCTGACGATGGGAATAAATAGCAGATACATACACAAATGGGCGTATTTCGGGCGTTTCATACATGTTTCTCCCAAATTCCATACATAAACTGTACCAAAGTACTGGTGACAAATCGGCATTGAAATGATAACATATTACTTAGATATTCTTTTTATCAAAGGAGCTTTTCCAATGTTGTATCTACCGCGTGAAGAGGGCCAGGGCCTCGTTGAATACGCCCTTATCCTCGTATTGGTCGCAATCGTCGTGATCGTCATCCTCGCTTTGCTCGGCCCGGCTATCGGCAACATCTTCTCCAACATCGTCAGCGCGCTGTAGCCGTCAATCCGAACCAAGAGCTTTATGGACGCGCCCCCTACGGGGCGCGTCTCTTTTTTTGCCTGCACGTTCGCCACGGCCACGTGTTTTGACACCCCAAAGCGCCTCAGCGTATACTTTTATAATAGACCTTCCCGGTGATTATGCATGGAGGCAATCATGACATTCAAAGTAACTTGGCTGGGCCATGCCGCCTTCAGTTTGGATATGGACGGCGTGAAAGTGTTGATAGACCCATTCCTCACCGGCAACCCGCAAGCACCATGCCGCGCCGACGCAGTGGCAGCAGACTACATCATAGTCACGCACGGGCACGGCGACCACGTAGGCGATACCGTGGCGATCGCCCGGCGTACCCAGGCGACCACCATTAGCAATGTCGAGATTAGCCACTGGCTGCAGAAGCAGGGTGTCAAGGATGCCCAGGGCCTCAACACCGGCGGCAGAGGCGCCTTCGATTTTGGTCATGTCGAATTGACCATCGCCTTCCACAGCTCCGGCCTGCCGGATGGCTCCTACGGCGGGATGCCTAACGGTGTGCTCCTAACCGCACAAGATGGCAAGACCTTCTATCACCCCGGCGATACCGCGCTCTTCGGCGATATGCGTTTGATCGGTGATAAGGGTATAGACCTTGCCGTGCTGCCCATCGGCGATTGGTACACGATGGGGCCGGAGGACGCGCGGCGCGCGGTAGAATTTCTGCGCCCTGGCGTGGTCGTCCCCATCCACTATGACAC
>CAZJBO010000446.1:0-1298 GCA_964544075.1 uncultured Anaerolineae bacterium | reverse complement strand
TCCCGGTCATCGCCGCCGACGCAGAGGCATGGGCCGCATCGGTGCACGCCCAGACCGGCAGCGTGGTCAAGGTGATGAAGCCGGGCGAAACCTACAAAGTCTAGAATACCAACATGTTACCATATGTACTAAGACGCTTTATAAAAACCATTGACTTTCACCGTTGCCCATGTTACACTCTCAGCCCTTAGCTTAAAGGGGGCTTTGTATCCCAACGCAAACTTTATTTCCGGCGTGCGGGATGCAATAGTTGAGCGTAAGTGCGATCTGATTTATTTGGTACGCGCCCCTGACCACAGATACCCTCGATCATCACATGCCGGCAGCCCTGTTTTGGTCTTGGTCTTTGGCGCGAGTGAGCCTGTATGTGCAGGCCCTCGTGTTTTTTGTATTTGCTTGGGGTGCGCGGTAGGAGCACAGACATGAGTATCGAGTTTATCTCGCGCATCTTCGTGATGGTTGTCCTGGCGCTGCTAGGCACCCAAACCGGCGTCGAAATCTCGGCTTCCTTGGAGTTCGACGCGGGCTATACACAGGCCGTCACCCTGACCTTTATGCTCTTCGGCGCTATAGTCGGGTTGATAGTCGCGCCGTGGTTCACCACCCGGCCCGCCCATGCGATCCGCCAATGGATCGGGAACCGGCCTTCCCAAATCTTGCTGGCGGCGCTCTTAGGGCTGTTGTTGGGCGTGGTGATGTCGGCTCTAATCACCGTACCGCTCGTTCAGCTGCCCTCACCCTTCAACGAATACGGGCCGATCTTGGCGACCATTGTCGTTTGCTATGTCAACCTGTTCATCTTCGTTAGCCGTGCCGACGATATCTTCAAAATCCTGGGTCTGCACAGGATGTCCGGCATCGGTAAACAGTGGACGGGCAGCGCCCAAGCCGGACGGCGCATCCTGCTCGATACCAGCGTCATCATTGATGGCCGCATCGCCGATATTAGCAGCCTCGGCTTCATCGGGGGCACGTTGGTCGTGCCGCGCTTTATCTTGGCCGAGCTGCAGCACGTCGCCGATTCTTCGGATACTCTGCGCCGACAGCGCGGCAGGCGCGGTTTGGAAATCCTCAACCAGATGCAGCAGAACGACGAACATACCCCGATCGAGATAGTTGATGATGACATTGAAGGCGTGCGCGAGGCCGACGAGAAGCTGGTGCTGCTGGCGCGCAAATATGACGCGCCTGTGATGACCAACGACTTTAACCTCAACCGGGTGGCCGAGCTGCAAGGCGTCAGCGTGCTCAACATCAACGAGCTGGCAAACGCCGTCAAAGCCGTCTTCCTGCCCGGC
>CAZJBO010000445.1:0-2539 GCA_964544075.1 uncultured Anaerolineae bacterium | reverse complement strand
CTCACACGCTCTACCGATCCGCCCGGCTATGGTAAAATAAAGTATCGACACCTTAACGCTGCCATGAAACATTCTCGAACAGTGGGAAGAAATCATTCCATCGGATAGCGCGTAAATGGACAAAAGCACAGCCCTCAAAGCAACCACCATACCACATGATGCGGGCATATCAGCAGAATCGGAAGTTACCTAATGTACCCCGAAGACCGCGTTCTCGTCGGCGTGATGACCCGGCCCGGCGACCTGCAAATCGCACGCGAACAACACTGGTACCGCATCCCACAGAGCAGCGCACCGCGCGGCATTGACGCAGACTACATCGCATTCTATCTGACGGGCAAGTTTGACGACGCGCTGAAATGGGGCATCCGCTACTACGCACGCCGCGTCGGGCACGAGCTGGTGCGCCGCCGTGAGCTGCTCCCTGCCGAGGCGACACACCCACGTGCCGAGCAAGCCTATTACAAGATTCAGCTCGGCCCACTGCTGGAGAAAACCCCGCCCATCGCCAGCACCAAGTGGCGGCGGATCACGTTCATCCAAACTACATGGGATCGCTTTCAAGCCGCGCGCGAGATCAAGGACCTCTATAGCAAGGACCCTCAGTTCGTAGACCGCATCTATCACGCACTGCGCGAGACCGGGCTGCGCCCCATGCGCGACTATCGATTAGAACAAGGCGGCACAAAGTACAAGGTTGACCTTGCCATCATCTGCAAACAAGGCATCGTTGCCGCCACCACAGGCGAAGGGCCGCCCGATAGCTACCTCCTGGGCAGCGAAGACTTAAAACTGACGCTGAATACATTGCGACAAGCCGTCATCGGCTACGGTGGACTGCGCACACTAGATGCACCGCTGGAATAGATTGCGGCACAGATTGCAAAGAAGATAAGAGACACCCACAATGCTCATCACAAACGGCACGCTCATCACCCTGGGCAAAAACAATCAGATCATTGAAAACGGCGCACTACTCATCGAGAAAGGACACATCAAAGCGATGGGAGCAAGCGCCGAACTGGACGCCCAACACCCCAACGCCGAAACCCTCGACGCAACGGGCAGCTCGTCATGCCCGGCAACATCTGCGCCCACACTCACTTCTACGGCGCCTTCGCACGCGGCATGGCGATACCGGGGCCGCCCCCAAAAGACTTCCCTGAAATCCTCCATAAGCTATGGTGGCCGCTCGACCAGGCGCTCGGCGCGGAAGATGTCACTTACTCCACGCTGGTCTGCCTCATCGACGCCATCAAGCACGGCACCACCACCCTCATCGACCACCACGCCAGCCCCAATTGTCTGGCCGGGTCGCTGGACCGGATCGCCGATGCGGTAGAGCAAGCCGGGCTGCGCGCCGCGCTCTGCTATGAAGTGAGCGACCGCTACGGCCCCGAAAGCGCCCGCGCCGGCATCGACGAGAACCTACGCTTCATCAAAGCCGCCGCCGATAGGCCTCGGCTCGCCGCGAGCTTTGGCCTGCACGCTGCGCTCACGGTGGGCGAGTCGACACTCGCCGCGTGCGTCAAGGCAGCAGAAGGGCTAGATACCGGCTTCCACATCCATGTGGCCGAGCATCAAGTGGACGAAAACCACAGCGTCCAGACCTACGGCAAGCGCGTCGTACATCGTCTTGCCGACGCCGGCATACTCGGCCCTAAAAGCATCCTTGTACACTGCGTCCACATCGACCCGTGGGAGATGGCCCTTATCCGCGATACCGGGACGTGGGTCACGCACCAACCACGCTCTAACATGAACAACGCGGTAGGCGCTTCCCCCATTGAGGCGATGTTGTCCGGCGGCATCAAGCTGGGGCTGGGCAACGACGGCTTTAGCAACAATATGTGGGCCGAATGGAAGGCAGCGTACCTCTCGCACAAAGCCGCACACCACGACCCCCGACGCGCGCCCGGCGACATGATCGCACAGATGGCATGGCACAACAACGCCGCGCTCGCCGGGATGTTCTTCCCCGCCGCACCGATTGGCGTGCTCGCGCCCGGCGCAGCCGCCGATATCATCTTCGTAGACTACCAGCCCCCCACACCGCTCACGGCAGGCAACCTACCCTGGCACTTGATCTTCGGGTTCGAGGCGAGTATGGTTACAACGACCATCGTCGCCGGCAAGGTGCTGATGCGGGACCGCGCGCTGCGCACGCTGGACGAGACGGCGATCACGGCGCGCGCCCGCGCGCTTGCCGTGCAAACATGGGAACGCTATAAGAAGTTTGTATCAATGTAAAAGAGCATAAGAAACGAAACGAGGTGAACCCCTTGACCGAAAACACAATCACCATCGCCGTGTTAGGCGGCACCGGCAAAGAAGGCTCGGCACTGGCGATGCGCTGGGCGCGCAGCGGCTATGATGTCATCATCGGCTCGCGCAAACTCGACAAAGCCGCGCGCAAAACCGCCGAGTTCAACGCGAAGCTGGGCGCAGACCTGCTCAGGCCCGCCGATAACCTCAGCGCCGCCGCCCAAGCCGACCTGATCGTGCTCTCGGTGCCATACAGTGCGCACGCACCCACCCT
>CAZJBO010000444.1:0-2539 GCA_964544075.1 uncultured Anaerolineae bacterium | reverse complement strand
AATGCTGGCGAAGTACACTATACGCCGATCGATTACCTATCGCCGCGATATAACAAGGAAGCACAAGATATGTCAAACCCTGCCCCTGTCGCCATCCAACTCTTCACCCTCCGTACGGCGCTCGCCGAAGACTTCGCAGGCGTCGTGACCAAGCTGGCCGAGATCGGCTATGTTGGTGTCGAGGCGACCGCTGATATGGCGGTCTCGCACGCCGAAGCCGCAAGGCTCTTCACCGACCTGGGCCTTGCGGTAACGAGCATCCATGCGCCGCTGCCGGTCGGCAAAGATCAAGATACGGTACTAGAACTGACACAAACCTATGGCCTGAAGCGCATCGTCATGCCATATATGCCGGCGGAAGACTTCAAAACCGCAGACGGCATCAAGAGGATATGTGATACCCTCAACACAGCCAACGAGTTTGTCACCGCCCACGGCCTTGAGTTCGGCTACCATAACCACTGGGCCGAGTTTGAGATGGCAGGTGATACCCCGGCTTACAAGATTTTGTTAGAACACCTCGACCCGACGATCTTCTTGGAGCTAGATACCTATTGGGCACAGACCGGCGGCCAAGACCCGGTCGCAGTAGTCGCCGAACTCGGCAAACGCGCCCCGTTGCTCCATATCAAGGATGGCCCAGCCGACGTGAAGGAAGCGCCTATGGTTGCGGTCGGCGATGGCGCGCTCGACTTCCCCGGCATCATCAAGGCAAGCGCCGGTAACGCCGATTGGCTGATCGTAGAACTCGACCATTGCGCCACCGATATGATGGCTGCGGTCGAAAAGAGTTATAAATATCTGGTCAAGGAGAAACTGGGCCGTGGTAACAACTAAAGTCGGGATCATCGGCTGCGGCAACATCGCACCTGCCTACATCAAAGGCTGCCGGGCATTCCGCATCCTCGAACTGCTCTCTTGCGCCGACATCGACCTAAGCCGTGCCGAGGCGCGCGCGGAAGAATACGGGCTGCGGGCCTGCACGGTCGATGAGATGTTGGCAGACCCTGAGATTGACATCGTCATCAACCTGACCGTGCCGAAGGCCCACGCCGAGGTGAGCATCAAGGCGATCAATGCCGGGAAGCACGTGCACAGCGAGAAGCCTCTGGCGACCACACGCACCGACGGCGCAAGGGTACTCGCTGCGGCGGAAGAGGCCGGTGTGCGCGTGGGCTGTGCTCCCGACACCTTTCTAGGCGGCGGCGGCCAAACCTGCCGCAAGCTCATCGACGATGGCTGGATCGGGGTACCGGTGGCAGCGACGGCGTTCATGGCGAGCCACGGTCCGGAGGCCTGGCACCCCAACCCATTCTTCTTCTATCAACCCGGCGCGGGGCCGGTCTTCGATATGGGACCGTACTACCTAACCGCGTTGGTGAACTTGCTCGGCCCGGTGAGCCGGGTCACGGCGAGCGCCCGTGCATCCTTCCCGGAACGCATCGCCACCGGCGCTGCGCAGTTCGGGGCGCATATCCCGGTCGAGGTATCGACGCATCTTGCCGGCGCATTAAACTTCGTCGCCGGCCCGATCGCCACGGTGATATTTAGCTTCGATGTGTGGCGGCACAACCTGCCGCATATCGAAATCTACGGTTCCGAGGGCACGATTAGTGCGCCGGACCCGAACACCTTCGGGGGGACGGTGCGGGTATGGCGGTCCACCGATGGTACATGGCGCGATGTCCCGCTCACGCACAGCCCCGACGTGCGGCGCGGTGTCGGGGTGGCGGATATGGCCTATGCGCTTCGGTCGGGCCGTCCGCACCGCGCCGCCGGCGCGTTGGCATACCATGTGCTAGACATCATGGCAGCGCTCGATGAAGCATCGGCACGCGGCCAAGAGGTCACGGTCAAGAGCCGCCCCGCACAGCCCGCACCGCTGCCGCTTGGCCTGCTGCCGGGCACTCTGGACGACTAATGCTATCCATGTGACCACAAGGTCCCCTCGGTAACACTCTACGTGAATGGACACGCCGGGTTGTCAAAGGTATGTGGCTTTGATACACTAACCTCGGACACGTAACTTATACCCCATCGGTGCAAAGAGGACCCCCATGCCTGCCCAAGCGCTGTATCTCAAGTGGCGTCCGCAAACTCTTGACGAAGTTGTCGGACAAGAACACGTTACAACCACGCTGCGTAATGCGCTAAAACAGGGCAAGGTGCGCCATGCCTACCTTTTCAGCGGCCCACGCGGCACCGGCAAAACCAGCATCGCACGCCTCTTGGCGAAAGCCGTCAACTGTCTACACTCAGACCCCTTGCAGCGCCCCTGCAATGCATGTGAACATTGCATAGCCGTCAATGAAGGGCGATATCTTGACTTGATCGAGATCGACGCAGCCAGCCATACCAGCGTGGACAATGTGCGAGATCTTCGCGATAAGATCGCCTTCAGCCCCGGCCAGGGGACCTACAAGGTCTATATCATCGACGAAGTGCACCGCTTTTCCGGCGCGGCCTTTGACGCACTGCTGAAGACGCTCGAAGAGCCACCCGCCCACGCCCTCTTCATCCTCGCCACCACCGAAATCGA
>CAZJBO010000443.1:0-2547 GCA_964544075.1 uncultured Anaerolineae bacterium | reverse complement strand
CTCGGAGTGCATGTAGAGTCCGACGCTGTAATCATTATCGAGCGTGTGTTCTACCGACCACCATAAACGCAGCCGCACCGTCTCGGTCTCGCGCCAGACCGGAGGTGTGCCGCCGCCTATTAGCTCGGCACCGTGGAAGCGCATCCCGTTCTCAAACAGCACGCCCTCTATATCGGGCGGCGCGGTGTAGAGCCGGAACAGGAAGTCCGGCGGCCCGACGAAAACGCCGGGCACGTGGTTCTGTAAGAGCGCGCCTTCGGTGGCGGCGTCCTGCCATCCGCTTTGCCGTATATACCAAACGCGGCGGTGTCCATCGGGGCTTTGCACAAACTCTAACCCGTTCGGGAAGTAGACGCGCGTGTAGTAATTCCACTCGTATTCTTCGCGGCAGGGGCCGGGCATGGCGCAGTTAGGATCAATCAAGATTACATCGCCCGATTGCCAATTGTCCGCCAGCCACGTGAAGTTCGTCTCAAAGGGCACCAAGCGTTGGAAGCTGTAGCTATCTATAGGTACCGGGGCAAACATCGTGCCGACCAGGACCAGCCCTGTGACCACCATGCCCGCGCGCGGCAGGTGCGCCAGCCCCCACCCCAGCCATAGGGCGATGCTCAGCATCACCCACCACGTGTAGCGCGCCGAGAAGAACCCCAGACGCGCGTTGAGGGTGTACATCACCGCCGGTCCGCCGAACATCCACACAAGCAGCGCTAGAGCGTGTGCGTCTTTTGGCCCCGCCGAGACCGGAGGCCCCAGGCTCTGTGCATCATGCAGCGGCGCTTTGTGTTTGTAGGATTTATAGAAGTACGCGCCGGTCGCCACGATGAAGAGCAATACCCAGAGCGCAAACGCACTGCCGGTCAGCGCCTCGAATAGATCACGCATTGCTTCCGGGAAGTGCGGGAGTGTGCCGACCTTGACTGCGGCGCGGTCGAGAATATCGAGGCGGTTTAGCACTTCTGGCAGCATCAGCGCGCCCGCCGGTACGCCGGGCAGCCACCAGCGCCACACTGCGCGCCGGTAGACCAGCAGCGTGTATATGCCCAGCGCCGCGAAAGCGACCGCGCTGCTGATATGGATGTGGAACATGAAGGCCATCGCGAGCGCAAGGGGGACGGCACGGCGTGAGAGCGGGCGGGCGAAGTAGCGCAAGGTCAGCCACAAGGCCAAAGGCAGCGCGGCCATGACGACGACATAGGAGCGCACAAGCAGGCTTGTGTAGATGCCGTGTCCCAGCGCGGCATAGGCCAGGCTTGCCAGCAGCGCCGCACCGTGCGTGTGGCGCCGGCCCTGCACCATGCGGCGCATGGCCCGGTATGTGAACGCCACGCCCAGCATGAAAGCCAAGACGGACGAATAGCGCATCACGACCGGGTGGATGCCGACCCATGACTTCCACACGCTCAGCAGTAGGGTGTTTAGTGGGGGCCATTCGTCCGGCGACCATTTAACGATCTGGGCCGGCGTGCCGAAGGTTTGCCAGATCATCCAGGTTTCATCGGAGTTAAACTCCAGCGCATTGATGCGTGCCATGCGTCCGGCGAAGACGAGCAGCAGCATCGACACGAAAAGGAGAATTGCCGGATGTCGTTTTTTGGCCCGATGCATCGCGTCAATCTAATATTCGGCGGCGATGGCGCTGCTCGGCACATTGCTGAGCACCGCGCCTACCACCCATACGCCCACGCGCTCCAGCGTCTCCCGCGCGCGCGCGGCGTCATCGCGGCGCGTATGGCCCGACCGTACTACCAACAGTGCTCCATCCAGCTTCACGCCGAGCAGCACTGCGTCGGTCACCGCCAGCACCGGCGGCGCGTCGAATAGGAGTACATCGGCTTGCGCTTTGAGCGTATCGATTACCGTCTCCATGCGCTGGCTGCTGAGCAGGTCCGCCGGGTTGGGCGGCAGGGGGCCGCTGGGGAGCAGGCTTAGGCCTTCTACCCCCACATCGACCAGTGGCGGTTGGTTCATGGCGTCTTCTTCAAGCATCATCGTGGTCAGGCCCCGCGTGTTATCGACGCCCCACAATGTGTGTTGGCCCGGCCTTCGTAGGTCACAATCGACCAGGAGGGTGCGTCGCCCGCCTTGCGCCAGGGTCACGGCGAGGTTGGCAGCGGTGATGCCGCTGTCGGTGCCGGGGTCGGGTGCGGTGACAACCAGGGTGTGCAACGCCCTATCTACGCTGGAGAAGATGAGATTGGTGCGCAGAGTCCGGTAGGCTTCGGCTGCCTGGGAGCGCGGGTTGCTTAGGGTAATTAAGTTCGGGGTCATGTTTTTGCCTCGCCTCTATGCGTTCTCGTCTGATGGAATCTGCGCCAGCACCGGCATGTTTAGCACACGCTCGACATCTGCGGCGCGGTATAAAATGCCGGCCTGTATGTACTCTAGAATAAACACGATCACCCCGCCGACCAGCGCGCCCAAGATCGCGCCTGCCGCCACGTTGACGCCGGTCTTGGGGCTGTGCTTGCCCACGTGTGGGACATCGGTGGGGATGGCGTCGATGCGGTCCTCGCGCCGCACTTTCTGGTTTTCGGCGCTGCGCCA
>CAZJBO010000442.1:0-2555 GCA_964544075.1 uncultured Anaerolineae bacterium | reverse complement strand
CATCGATTTTGGTTTCGCCTTCATCATGCTGCGCATCCTCGCGCCGGAGGGTGCGGGCAAGTATTACTATGCCATCGTCATCTTCGGCTGGTTCGACATCCTGACCAATTTCGGCCTTAACACCCTGCTGACCCGCGAGGTGGCGCGTAGCCGCGAGCGGGCAAACCGTTACCTCTACAACTCCAGCGTGCTGCGCCTGATGCTGGCGGCGTTGGGGGCGCCGCTGCTGGCGCTCTTCATCTTCGGGCGACAGGCCGCGTTCAGCCCGCCGCTGGCAAGCGATACCGTGCTTGCCATCGTGCTGCTCTACATCGGCCTCATCCCCAACAGTTTGGCGACCGGCCTAACCGCGCTCTTTAATGCTTACGAGAAGGCCGAATACCCCGCCGCGATTGCAACCATAGCGACCATGCTCAAGGCTGCGTTGGGCATCATCGTGTTGATACTGGGCTTTGGTGTCGTGGGGTTGGCGGGCGCTTCGATCGTGACCAACCTCGTTACGTTGAGCATCTTGGCATACCTGGGGCGCAAGTTCTTCTTCCGGCCCCGCCGCGAGCCGGACGCCTACCTCCGGCGCGATATGCTGCGCGCGAGCTGGCCTTTGATGCTTAATCACCTGTTGGCGACGATCTTTTTTAAAGTGGATGTCACCCTGCTGGAGGTGCTGCGCGGCGCGGCGACGGTGGGGCGCTACAGCGTGGCCTACAAGTGGCTCGATACCCTAAATGTGATACCGGCCTTCCTCACGATGGGCATCTTCCCGGCGATGGCACGTCAGGCCAAAGAGGACCCACAGGGCCTGATGCGTCACTATCGGCTTACGGTTAAGCTGCTGGTGATGCTCGCCCTGCCGGTGGCGGTGCTGACCACCTTCACGGCGAAGTGGCTCATCATGCTGTTGGGCGGCAGCGCCTATCTGCCGGACGGTGCGGTCGCTTTGCAGATCATGATCTGGTCGATCCCTATTGGCTGGATCAATAGCGTGACGCAGTACGTCTTGATCGCGTTGGATAAGCAGCGTATGCTCATGCGTGCGTTCGTGGCGGGCGTGGGTTTTAATCTCGCTGCTAACCTGATATTTATGCCCTCCTATGGTTACCGTGCGGCGGCGACCATCACTATCTTGTCCGAGCTGGTGTTGTTGGTGGCGTTCTATTGGCTGCTGCGGCGCACGCTCGGCGGGCTGCCGTGGTTCTTGATGTTGTGGCGTCCGGTGACCGCCACCGCTCTAATGGGCGCCGTGATACTTATACTGGGGCGGCTTGTCCCGCTGCCGTTGGCGTTGATGGCAGGGGCGTTGATATACCTCGGAGCGCTCTGGGCGCTCAAGCCGCTCACCGAGGATGAGGTGGTGTTGCTCATGCCGCTGCTGCCGGCACGGATGCGCGCGGAAGGACCACCCCATGAAGTGTAATTTCCCCATCTTGGAACATGACCATGACCCTAATGCCATCATCCATCCCTCTGCTTGGCTCGACCCGGTGGAGAATATCCCGGAACGCGCCGTGTTGTGCTTCTTCCAAGAGGTCATCGCGGCGAGCTGTGGCGATGGTAAAGCCGAGCTGCCGCATCACCTCGGCAGCGAGATCGGCAAGAACCCGCTCTATGTGCTAACGCATGGGGGGCAGCGCATCGTGGTGATGCACCCCGGCGTAGGCGCGCCGTTGGCCGCCGGTTTCCTCGAAGAGCTGATCTATCTCGGTGTGCGTAAGGTCATAGTCTGCGGCGGCGCGGGTGTGCTCGATGGAGATATCGTCGCCGGGCATGTGGTGGTGCCGGAACGTGCACTGCGCGACGAGGGTACTTCGTACCACTACCTGCCGCCGGCGCGTGAAGTCTGCGCCGATCCGCGCGCGGTGGACGCGATCAAGGCGACGCTCGATGCGCATATTGTGCCCTATCGCCTCGGCAAGACCTGGACGACCGATGCGATCTACCGCGAGACGCGCAGCAAGGTTACACGCCGCCGTGCCGAGGGCTGCCTGACGGTCGAGATGGAAGCAGCGGCCTTCTTCGCGGTGGCGCAGTTCCGGGGGATCGCGTTGGGGCAGATGTTGTACGGCGGCGATGATGTGAGCGGCGAGATATGGGATGAGCGCGATTGGATACATGGTCACGCCTCGACGCGCACGAAGCTGTTCTGGCTGGCGATAGAGGCCGTATTGCGCTTGTGATGAACCTGCAAGAGACTATCGCGGATGCTCTGATCGTCGCCTTTGACCGGCTCGGCGGCAAAGCCGAGGCCGCCGTCTATGCGGCGCGCCGCTTCGATACGGTGGATGCATGGGTGCGCAACCAAAGCACCCAAGCCGCGCTCGCGGGTGCGGGCGGGATGGCGTTGCCGGGGCTGTACGGCCTCACGATGGCGGCGGGCGTCGGCCTCTTGCTGCACAAGATGGCGTATTGTGCCTGGGGGGTGGGCACGCTGCTGGGCTGCCGGGTTTTGGGTAAGACCGACCTCATCAACGTGCTGATGCTCTGGGCCGAGCCGGGCCTTCCGCTCATCGCGCTCGAACACCGCGCCATCTCTGACGATTTGTTTATCTCGTTTGTAG
>CAZJBO010000441.1:0-2560 GCA_964544075.1 uncultured Anaerolineae bacterium | reverse complement strand
CTTTACCTTCGAGAAAGACTCCGATCTGATCGAGCCGGTGAATGCTGCCATCGCCGCGATGCAACTAGACGGTACGCTTGACAAGCTGTACCAGAAATGGATCATCGCGTTCGCAGAAGCGAGCGTGAACGAATAGACCCAGCGTTTCGAGAGGGGGGCACGCTTCGGCGCGCCCCTCACTTTTTAACCAACAGGACGGGAGAGGGGACACTTTTCGATGAACAACGATATAGACGACGTTGTATCACCACAGGGATTCATGCAACGGCTCTCAGGTCAGCTTTTTGACACGCGCCTAATCTGGATGTATGTACTGCTGCTGTTGGCACTCTTGATGATCGTCTCGATCATCGTCAACGATATGTACAACGCCGCGTTCGACTTCTTGATCGCCGGTGTCGAGATTACCATCATCATCTCGCTTACGGCCTTTGCCTGTGCGCAAGTGTTGGGCCTCATAACCGCGCTGGCGCGCATTTCAGATAACAAGATTGCCTACAACATCGCAACCTTCTACGTCGAAGTGGTGCGCGGCATACCGATCATTGTGCAGTTGATCTACATGGCTTTTGTCATCTTCCCGGCACTGGTGGAAACCCTCAACGGCCTGGGAGATAGCTTGCTGACCTCAAATATCGGCTTTCTGGCCGCCTGGGGCCGGTCGATGGCCGGTCTCAAAATCCGCGATGTGCATATGGAAGTGCGCGCAGTTCTGGGGCTTGCCATCGCTTATGGTGCTTACGAGGCCGAGGTCTATCGCGCGGGTATCGAATCGATCGAAAAGGGCCAGATGGAAGCGGCGCGCTCTCTGGGTATGAGCTATACGCAAGCGATGCGCTACGTGATCTTGCCACAGGCTGTACAGCGCGTGCTGCCGCCCATAGGCAACGACTTTATCGCCGTTTTGAAGGACTCATCGCTGGTTTCGGTGCTGGCGGTTAACGACCTAACACATAAAGGCGACCTGCACCGAGCGCGCACCTTCCGCACCTTCGAGACCTGGAATACGGTGACCTTTCTCTACCTCATCCTCACCGTCAGTTTCTCGCGCCTGGTGCGTGCACTAGAGCGCAAGTTCGCAACCGACGATTAGAGTCTAAGAGTCGCGGCGCGGTAGGGGAGTGTCGCGCGTGGCGTCATCAACCCGCCGTGGGTCGGTGCGGGCATAATAAGCGCGTGTGGTCTCGACCGAACGATGGCCTAGATAGTCTTGTACCACGTCGAGAGCATGGCCGTCGTTAATCAGCTGCGATGCGCGCCAATGTCGGAAGTCGTGCGGCGAGATGTGCTCGATGCCCAACGCGCGCGCGGCCTTATCGACCACATGCCACGCCGAGTAGCGGCTCATGCGACGGTTGGCATACTTGGGCGCGTGGTTGACGAACAACGGCACCTTACCGCCACGTTCGGCCCTCAGGTCGGCGCCGCGCGCCTCGATGTAGGCGGCTATGGCGGGGAGGGCATGGAGAAAGCGCAGCGCGTAGCGGTGCTTGCCTTTGCCCTCAATCTGGACGCGCAGCACTTCGCGCTGTGCCAGCGCGCGCGGCGGGAAGTCGTCGATGTTTAAGGAAAGCAGCTCGCTGATACGCCCGCCGCTCTCGGCAAGGCAGTGCATCAAGGCGCGGTTGCGCAGCCGGGTGACATTCCAGCGCTGCACGCGCTCCGGATCGACGCCCTCTTTTTGTAGCTTCTCCGGTAATACTAAATAGTCATAGTAATAGATCGCTTCAGTGATATTAGGCGGCGGTTCGCGCGGCCCTTCGTGGCTGGCGGCCCGAAACTCATCGCGCACGATGCGGCGTGCTTTCCCCAGGGGGAAGCCGGAAGGCAGCCAATCGTAGTCGTCCATGAACTGGAACCATCTTTTGACGCCGGCCAAGCGCAGCCGTACGGTCGTATCTTTATAATCTTGCGAGATCAGCCAACCGGCGAACTGGCTAAAGATGGGCGCGTCGGCGGGGCCGAGCGCAGCCAGCGGGATTTGGCCGCCGCTAGGGTATGGCAGGTCGGCGATGCCGAGGCCGTGTGTGGCGGCACGGTTGGTGAGGAATTCGAGGAAGAGGTCGATCGCACGGCGATAAGAATCGACGGTGTGTTGCGATTTGAGCATCGCGCGGTTGAGGTAGCGGTCGCGTGCATCGGCGAAGGTCATTTCAGATGACGTTGAAAGTGGCATGAGGAACGCTCCGGGAGTAGGGGTTATTGTTGTACCCATACAATACTAACATTTCCTTTGTTATGTTAGCACTATATCGAGGTCTTGTCAACTTCTCCCCCGCCCTTCCTTCTCCAGCTCTCCTTCCAGACACCACCACCCCCAGGACCAACCCCGGTCGCCCCTCCTCACAATCGCGCCGCATTCTTCACGTTAGATACTCCCCGTGCATCATCCGCCCCCTTCCTTCAACTTGTTGTGGTAAAATCGCAGAGCAATTGACAATATTAGAGGTTCCCATCTCCATGCTATCCACCCGTGCACGCCAAAGCGCCGCCCATCGCGCGCGCATCTACGCCCGCCGCAGCCTTTTTGCCGATATAATATCAGGATTAACAGTAGCGA
>CAZJBO010000440.1:0-2562 GCA_964544075.1 uncultured Anaerolineae bacterium | reverse complement strand
GCTGGTTATGATCGTGCTGTGGCGGGCGCAAGGGAGACGCGCGGCGGGTCTGCTGGTAGGGTTGGCGCTGCTGGAGCTGCTGGCGGCCTCGCGCACGATGGCTTATAACCGGCTCACCGCGCCCGATGCCTTCAGCACACCGCGCGCCGCGATCCGCTATATGCAGGAACACAACAAAGGCGCCATCCCTCCCCCACGCTACCTCAGCATATCCGGCACCATCTACGAGCTAAGCGACCGCGCCGACATCGAAGCAGCGCACGCCGACCTATCCGACGCGGCGATGTTTGATCTGCTGGTGGCGGCCAAGCTCAAAGACGTGATCGCACCTAATCTCGGCATGGTATGGGGCTTGAGCAGCGTCGATGGTTTCGGCGGCGGCGTCCTCCCGCTCAAAGCGTACAGCGACTTTACCGCGCAGTTCACGGGGGAGACCGGTAGCGATGGCCGGTTGCGCGAGCGACTGACTGCGCTCCCGGACGCGGCGTGGCTGCGCAAGATGGGCGTGCGATACCTCATCACCGACCCCGATATCGAGGTAGGCGGCGCGGGGATAACGCTTGTCGACACGGGCGATGTCAACCTCTATGAGACATCGTGGGAGGCGCGCGCGTTCCTAACCGACAAACTCACAGAGGGAACGCAGATCACCGGGGAAGCAAAGATTGTCGCATACGCGCCGGAAAGCGTCACCATCATAGCCGAGGGCACGCGCGCGGCCTATCTTGTGCTAACCGATGCCTATTACCCAGGGTGGCAGGCCACCGTAGACGGAACACCGGCGGATATACAGCGCGCGTGGGGAATGTTCCGAGCAGTGCAGGTGCCGGCGGGCACACACATTGTACAGATGACCTACAGGCCGACGCGCTGGCCGGCAGCGCTTGTGGTGGGGGCGTTGGCATGGCTGACGTGGCTGGGCATATACGGGTACAAGTATCGGCAAAGGCAGCCGCGCGCATCTAGGCGCGACTAGGGAGCGCGTGGCGCGCGCTTATCCCCCTCCCACGCCACGGACTCCGCCGCCGCGTGCGATATTTCGGCGCGCCGGTGGACCTGAGCGAGCTTGTCGCGGCGGTGCAGGAACCGCTGGCCGGCCCGCTCGACGTGACCAAGCTCGACCGGCTGATGTGCATCTCAGCACGCCAGTGGCGCAGCTATGACCGTCTAGGTTCCACCTTATTTTGGTCGATTCGTGGTCTTGACAATGGGGGGCACTTCAAACGAGGCCAGGGTTTTTCTGCCTAGCGGCTCTACGAGGGCGTTACATACAGCTTTTCGCACCTTAACAATTTAGCTGGGGGACGTGGACTCGAACCACGACTGATTGATCCAGAGTCAACTGTTCTGCCGATTAAACTATCCCCCAATGCGCTAAGAAGTATAGCGCAGGTGTTGCGAGTTGACAACAATGTTGCCGTGTTTCGATGCTCAATATTGGATGGATCTAAAGCGCGTAACCACACGTTCACAAGCGGCCCGCGATTATGGCGTTAGCCCGAACACCATACAATTGTGGATAGACTTAGGTTTTATCGTGGGAGTCAAAGTCGGCGGCATCTGGCTTGTCTCTGTCCAGTCACTTGTAGCCTTTAGAGGGAAACCGGCTGACAAAATCGTCTAGACCTCTTTGAGCCGGGCTTAGATAATCTACACAAGGGTTTAACCCTTGTGTAGAATTTTTTTTTAGGAGGAGGTTTCCTATGGCCCGTGTGTCTCTCGAAGACGTGCTCGCGCTCATCATCTCGCTGATCGAGGGCGAATACATCACACACAACGAGCTTGTCGCCGCACTCGAAAACGACGGCAAAGGCTCATACACAATGTACTTGCCGCGCCTGGTGAAAGCTGGCCAGCTAGTAAGCCGTGTCGTTGCTATGCCCGGTGATGCACCGGCAGAGCTTCGCTACAGTCTGGGGGGTGAATGATGGGTCTGTCTATCCTGTACACCATCCGAGACGAAAAGGGGGAGGAAAGCACCACCACGGTAAACTTGCCTTCGTCTGTCACGTTTTCGAACGTTGTTTTGTTCGCCGGAGAGATGGCTAAGCTCATCAGTCCGGTCATCACCGGTGCAATCACCCGAATCGGGATTGCCTTCACGGTTACGTTGCCATCAGGCTTGCGCACGAATCCTCTATCCAACAGCGACGTGGAGGAAGGCGGGCGCTTCCAATTCCGCACGGAGAACGGCTTCCATACCGGGCTGCGCTTGCCGACCTTCAACGAGGCGATGATAACGGCGGGGTCCCGCGTGATTGACCAATCCGCTCCTGAGGTAGCGGCCTTCATAGCGGCAATGCAAAGCGGCATCGACTTATCAGGCGTCGGGGGCAGCGGGACCGTCCAGCCAAGCGATAAGCGCGGAGAGGACATCGTCGCTGTGGAGTTTGCCCACGAACAGTTTCAAAGCTCACGCGGGTAGACCGGCACCGATACCACGCCTTCAGCCAACTACCCTGGCGTTTGACGCTCCGCGCACCCTGGCGGGGATCAACTCTACGTGGGCAGGGTATGTGATTGGCGCGCTTGATACCGCGTTATCCGTGTTCAACTGGGATG
>CAZJBO010000439.1:0-2579 GCA_964544075.1 uncultured Anaerolineae bacterium | reverse complement strand
AGCGTTCTGCCAGTTTCAGCACAGTATCGAGCAACTGCTGCTCGTCTAATTCCAGTTGTTCGGTCTCACGTGCCCGCTCTTTTGCTTTAGAAGCGATAAATGAGCGTCCGGCGTTATTGTTCCACCACGCGCGCGTTTGCTCTCTCAGTTGTTCCAACATGTAGCTTTCCCCCGATGTGGTGATGCATTGGCGCACCCGCAGCGCCGTAATACACGTATTATACACGCGCGCCCCGCGCTTGTACAATCTCTCTGATTACGGCTACAATACCTGTATTACAAAGAGAAAAACAATCTCCGAGCCGCCGATTTGAGAGAAGTGAGCAGCAACCAAAGGACAGAAGATGAGCCAGGGTAACATTCAAGAATTAGAGGCCGAGCTTGCTAAGTTTCGCGCGTTGAAAACGCAAACCCAGGAATTAGGTTTGCCCACCGACACCATCGACGCCCGCATCGCAACCCTTGCCTCACAGCTCAACGCGGCGCAGATATCAATCAGCGGCAGCCCGCACGCCCAGCAGATCATCGGCAATGATAACGTGCAAATCTACATCGATCGGTACATCGGCAAAGACAGCGACAAGGCCCGTGCTGCGCGCACGATGTTTGATAAGTACCTGAGCGACATTTGGGGGCCGCTGATCCGCCTGCCTATGATGGTGATTGCCGAGCGCAAGGCCGGTGATAAAGAGGTTCCCTTGACCGCCGTGTATACCGAACTCAACGTTACGGCGATGGTGAGCGTGGGCAAGCAAAAGGGATTGATATCATCTGAGGGCCGGGGCGGTATACAAGGTCTGCAAGGCGACCCCGAACAGCTCGAACGCATCCGGGCGCGGGCCAAGCGTGAAGCCGAAGAAGCCGAAGAAGCCGACGACGACGAACCATACAGCGACGACGAACCATACAGCCGCCAGGTTACGGCGCTAGAGGCGGTCGCGGCGGCCCCGCGTATGGTTCTGCTGGGGCGGGCGGGAGGCGGCAAGAGCACCTTTGCCAAATACCTGGCGCTCTGTCTGGCCGGGCACTTGCTTAACCGCAGCGAGGCCAATTTGCGCACCCTCAACGCTCTCGACCCCGGTTACATTCCACCCGCACCACCGCCGGAAAACTGGAGCCATAAGCTCAAACGCTTGATGCGCCGTTTGGTTGGCGACGTGGAGGCACCTTTCGCCGATTTAGACTTGGCATGGGATCACGGCGCGCTGCTGCCGGTCTTTGTTGAGCTGCGGCAGTTCGTGCGCAGCGATTATTTCCCGGCAGAGGGAAAGAGCGGAGCCGCAGTGCACTTGCTCTCTTACATTCAGAACCGAACCCTATTGCCGCTGGCCCCGGAGTTTGTGCCGCGCTTCCATGAATATCTCCAACGCGGCAAGACGCTGTTGATCTTGGATGGGTTGGACGAGGTACCGCAGGCCGATACCAACCGGCAGCGCTTGCATGAAGTGATTAGCACCTTCATCGCATCATACCCGACGTGCCGGGTGCTGGTGACCAGCCGCCCCTATGCCTACACGGAAGGGAGCGCGTGGCGGCTCGACGGCATGGACTTTGCCCAGGCGAGCCTTGCGCCCTTTGATGACGAGCAGATACGAGCATTCATTGGGCACTGGTACAACTACCTAAACACGCGCGGGCAGGTGGAGCCGGACGGGGTCGAGGCGCTGAGCGACAGGCTGTGGCGCTCGGTTAATGAGGAGCCATACTTGCGCCCGCTGGTCGAGCGGCCATTGATGCTCACTATGCTGGTTGATCTCCACGCCATCGGCGGTGGTCGGCTGCGAGGCGGGCGCGCGGGCTTGTATGAGGGGAGCGTAAAGCTGCTGTTGGACCGCTGGAACGAAGCGAAAGTCGTGGCCGAGAAGACGCTCGCGCAAGACCTCGGTATGAGCATCGACCAGGTGCGCTTGGCGCTCGAAGACCTGGCGTATACGGTGCACCGGGAGCGCGGCACGGGAGACGACGACCGCACCGCCGATATTAGCGCGGGGGAACTGTGGGAAGTCCTGGACCGCCACCGCCCGGAGGGGAAAGAGAATCGCGTGGACGGGCGTTTGATTTTGGACTATCTGCACGAGCGTTCCGGTATTCTGCTGGGTGAAAGCCCCACGCGCTACCGCTTCCCACATCGCAGCTACCAGGAGTTTCTCGCGGCCTGCTACCTGGCACGGCACAATGAATTCCCGGAGCTGCCGGCGCGCTTGCTCAAGGAAGACCCGGTGCGCTGGCGTGAGGTCGTGTTGTTCATCGCGGAGCGGCAGGTCATTGTTCCGCGTGACGTGTGGGACCTGGCGGGGGCGCTGTGCCCGTGTCCGGTGATGGCAGAGCCAGGCGAAGCGGATTGGTGGGGTGCGATTTTCGCGGGTCTGGTGTTGGGGAGGACCAGGCTTTGTACCAACCCACCCAGCCGACATATACAAACCCTGGACCGCGTGAAAGAGTGGCTGGTAGCTTGCCTGGAGCGCGGCGCGATGAAGCCGGTAGATCGTGCGGAGGCCGGGCGTGCGTTGGGCGAGATCGGTGATCCGTGCTCCGGCGTGGGCTGCAAAGACGGCATACCCGACATCCTGTGGTGCGAG
>CAZJBO010000438.1:0-2585 GCA_964544075.1 uncultured Anaerolineae bacterium | reverse complement strand
TCTTCGACCTGGGCTTCGAGCAGTTGCCCGCGTGCGAACCAGTCAAGGTCGCCGCCGGATGCGCGCGTACTGTTGTCTATCGAGTATTGCTGGGCCAGCGCTGCGAAGTCGGCGCCTTCGTTGAGCTGGTTGAGCACCTCTCTGGCCGTGCTTTCCAGGTCTACCAGGATGTGGCGGGCGTGGACTTGTTCGGCGACATCCGGTATGTTGCCGGTGAGGTGTGTTGTCATCAGGCCACCGATGATCTGAGTGCGCAGTTGGCGGCGGTATTCATCGGGCGTGAGGTAGCTTAGGGTTAGCCATTCGTTCCATGCTTCGCTGCCGCCTGCCTCCTCGATATTGCGTGCCATCGCTTCATCCAGCTCTTCCTCGCTTAGGGTGATGCCGATGGCTGCGGCTGCCTGTTCGATGAGCACGGCTTCGATCATCGTATCGAGCACCTCGGCTTCAAAGTCGGCGCGGTTTTCGGGTATCGCTTGGCCGAGCGCGTTTCGGCTGCTTTCGACGTAGGCCAGCTTGCGTTGAAAGTCTTCTAGGGTGATGGCTTGGTTGTTCACCATCGCCGCAAGCGCCGGTGTCGGATCGGCGGGCATGGCGGTTGCCATGCCGGGGATGAGGGTAGCATCGCTTGGCTCAGCCTTGTTGTCGCCACCGCACGCACTCAGCGCCAGGCCGAGGATAAGGATAGTCAGGGTGAGTGTAATACGTTGATGTTGACCAGCGCTCATGTTGCTCCTTGTGCCCATTATGCGGGAGGGGGTGTTATCATGGCAAATTCGACGTTTGTCATGATACGTCACATCGGCGCGGGAGGCAACCCGATTGGCTTAGCTCCCTGTTCCTATTCCCGAATCTCTACGACCACGCCCTCCTCGGCCCAGTCGAATAGCCACGCTGCTTCCTCCAGCCCCAGGATGATGCAGCCATATGAGGCCCGATAGCTGCCCAATGCGTCGCGCCATACCAATGTCTGGCCGCCGCGCGTCGGCAGGCCGTGGATGCCGTTCATGAAGCCGGGCGCGGCCTCGTAGACTCCCATGAAATGTGGCATGTACAGGTCCCAGTTTGAGGCATAGGCGTTAAGCTCGTGGCTGCGAATCTGGAACACGCCGGGGAGGGTGGGGCTTTCGTCAATGCCGGTGGAGGTGCCCCAGTTTTGTATCAGTGCGCCTTGCTCATAGACCAGCAGCCGCAGATCGCTGATATCGACTACTATGCGTTTGCCGTATACCAGGGGGAGGGGCAACATCGTCTCGCGCGAGGGGATGTTGACCACATTGCCGGCATGGAGGCTGCGCGGGTCGAGGGTGGGGTTTGCTTGTGTGAGGTACAAGACCGGGATGCCGAACTTCCGCGCGATCTGCATGAAGGTATCGCCGTGCTGCACCGTATATTGTACCGGCAGACTCCGTATGCGCACGGTTGCGGTGAGCTGTCCGGCTGCGATGGTCTCTTGGATGATCGCGATGCTCTCCGCTATGTCGAGAGTGCGGTCTGCATCCAGCGAGGCCACCGCGCTTTGAAGATACGCGGTGAGGCTATCCTCGTCTAGTGCGAGCACCACGCTTTGCCCGTCGGCGCCGTGCCCGGCGCTGAGCCACGATTCCAATATCGCCGGCTCGATTGTCCAAAAGAAGGTTTGGTCGATATAGGGATCGTAGGCGTGGATGTTGAAGGTCTGGCCGAGCATCGCTTGGGCTGCCGCCATGACAGGCCGCGCATCGGTGATGGTGGGGAGGGTCTCGATCATGGGCAGGTCGAGCGTGTCGCCGAAGAGCGCTGCGCCGGCGCCTTCGGGCAGGGCCAGCGCGGAGAGCAGAGTCTCGATATCGAGTTCGCGTCCGGGGAAGGCGTCCATGTGCCGCACTTCGCCGCCTTCAATGCGTATGGAGGCATTGCGTGCGGGGATGTTGACACGTTCGGCCAAGCTCTCCAGCCCGATGCGCGCCTGTGCCAGATCGACCGTGATAACGGGGGGCACTTCGCGGCCCCTAAATAGGCTTGATATTGCCTCGGCTATGCCTTCCGCACCGCGCCCTACCTGCTGTGCGTCGAGCGCGGTTGCAGCGGCGTCTAACGTTAGGCCCAGCGCGCTCGGCATGACGTGCCATCTGCGGCCCGCATCGTTTAGGACCAACTCTTGGTCGAGCCAGGCCGTGCGCAGCGCCGCTGCTCCGGCATCGATGCTCATACCGCCCAGCCGCACACCATATGATGACACGCCCGGCAGGATGTGCCCGGTATTGTAGAAGAGGATCGCGCCGAAGCCGAGCAGTCCGGCGATCAGCATCACGACCAACAGTCCGGCTTGCAGGCCTAAGATAAGCCAGGGTAAATTTGTTAGGCTGACGCTTTTGTGCCGGGCGGAGATGGTTTTCTGCATGGCGACCACTTTTTTACTGCTGTTGTTTGGGCTGTTTGTACAGATTATACCAAACCGGCCTGAAGTAGCCCCGCCTGCTTTGGCGAGCGGTACGGTCGAGAGTGGGGACGGAGAACGTTGTGTGCATCAATAAATGAATAGAGGGGTCAGGGCTTTTGCAAAGTCAGTTAGCACGCAAGACCAAATCGAGAGCAGCATCAAA
>CAZJBO010000437.1:0-2595 GCA_964544075.1 uncultured Anaerolineae bacterium | reverse complement strand
TGCAAGGTGGGGTGGGCGCGTTTACCCAAGAGCTGGCAAAGGCGATGGCGGCGCTGGGCCATGCGCCGCGTGTGCTGACCAGCATCAAAGCGGCAGAGGGCGGCAGCGCCGCCGTGCCGGTCGATGCCATCGTGCAGCGGTGGCGCTGGGGTACGCTGCGTGCGGTGGAGGGTTGGGCGCGGCTGCACGCGCTGGATGTTGTGAACATTCAATACCAGACCGCCGCCTACAATATGTCGCCCTACATTCACCTGCTGCCGCGCCGCCTGAGCAAGACCCTCCCCGTCTTCACCACGTTCCATGATCTGCGTGAGCCTTACCTCTTCCCGAAGGCCGGAGGGCTGCGCACGCTGGCGGTGTTGATGCTGGCGCGTGATGCGCACGGTGCCATCGTCACTAATCGGGAGGATGAGGCAATATTGGCAGTAGACCCCAACATTGCGCACCTGCAGCGCATCGCCATAGGGTCGAACATCAGCGCCGAAGAACTGCCGCGCTCCGACCGGGCCAGGTGGCGCAAGAAGGTCGGCGCTGCGAAGCAAGACCTGCTGGTGGGGTATTTCGGCTTTCTCAATGAGAGCAAGGGCGCGCATGTGCTCATCGGCGCGGCGGCAAAGGTGCGTGATGCCGGTGTCCCGGTGCGTGTGTTGATGATCGGTGGGCGTGTGGGGGCAAGCGATGCGACGAACACGACATACAGCAACACGATTGATGGTTTGATTGACTATCTAGATATGGGCAGCCGGGTGCATTGGACCGGTTTTGTCGATGACGCGGCGGTGAGCGGTTACTTTGGAGCGTGTGATCTGTGCGCGCTGCCATACCGCGATGGGGTGTCGTTCCGGCGCGGGACCTTCATGGCGGCAATCGCACATGGCTGCGCGGTTATCACGACGCTGCCCTTTATCGACATCCCGGAGCTGGTCGCCGGGGAGAATGTATATCTGATACAGCGCCGTGACGCCGATGCGTTGGCCGAGGCGATTATCGATTTGGCGGATAAGCCGAAGGTGCGGGCGCGTCTGGGGATGGGCGCGCGCGCGCTGGCGGAGATGTTCACGTGGGATAAGCTGGCGGCGCAGACGGTTGCATTCTTTGAGAAAGCGATGCGGAAGTAGGGTGTCTGTGTATAACTGGTCGAAACAAGCGGGCTATGCAACTTGTCTGCTCTGTGGGACGAGCTTTAGCCCCGACGAGCACAGCATCATACACCGGATTTGCTTAGCGTGTATCGAGCGTGAGAGGAGGCGCGTGAACCAGCATTTGCGGCGCGCCGAGGCCCATGAGACAGAGGCAAGCCTAACGTTGTTGCAGTGGCTGCGCACGCTCGAAGACTTTGGTGGGCTTTGCGCCTATTGCCGGGAGCGGCCCTTCACCGAGCTTGAGCACTTCGTGCCGGTAACTGATGGCGGTGGTACGGATGTGGGCAACTGTGTACCGGCTTGCAGGGTATGCAATCGTGGCAAAGGGACACAAAACCCGGCGGCCCAACCCGGCTTGCCGGGCATGGTGGATGCGCGACGCGAGCGAGTGCGCGCATATCTGGCACGGCGACGGAAAGAGAATCAGGTGCAGGGCGATGCACCGCCGCGCTACAATTGGGGCGCGCGCGACGATGATTGATAGGAGGGCGGCTTGGCGTCCGACCAGGATCAAGTGAGGATGCTGCATACGCCGACCGGGAGCATAAGTTACTAGCTCGGACATTAGAATGTCAGGCTCAAGATAGTATATCGTAGTCATGCCCTCGCATTGCTCTCCCCCTTCCCACATGCTACAATCCTCGCGCCGTCCGCTCAATCACCCAGAGCTAAAATAGCCCATGCACATTGCGCACCTCTCGCTAACCAACTTCCGCAATTATGCCCGTCTTGAAACAGACCTCCCGCTGGGGCCGGTTATACTGGTCGGCGCCAACGCACAGGGCAAGACCAACCTCCTGGAGGCGATCTATTACCTTGCGACCGCGCGCAGCCCATACGCCACCACCAACTATCAGCTCATAAACTGGCTCGCTGCCGATGATGTGTTGCCATACGCGCGCATCGTTGCCGACGTCGTGCGGGCCGGGCATACAACTAAGATCGAGATTACTTTGCAGCAAGAGCCATCGACCAACGGGCCGCGCTTGCGTAAGGTGATACGGGTCGATGGGCTGGAACGTCGTGCGATGGACTTGTTGGGGCGGTTGAACGTTGTGTTCTTTGTCCCGCGTGATCTGGCCCTGGTCGAAGGTTCCCCATCCGAGCGGCGGCGGTATCTCAACGTGACGCTTTGCCAGACCGACTCGGTTTACTGCCGGGCGCTGAGCGATTATGAGAAGCTCATCCCTCAGCGCAACGCCTTGTTGCGCCGGGCACGCGATGGCTTCGCATCGCCCGACGAGCTGTCGTATTGGGATGCACAGGTTGCGGAAAAGGGCGCGCTGTTGATAGCCGCGCGGCAAGCGTTCTTGCGCGACCTGGAGCGCAGCGCCCGGCGCATCCACCGTGACCTAACCGACGCCGCCGAGCACTTGACGTTGCGCTATCTGCCTGGCTTCGTGCCGAAGGAGGATGGCGCGCCTGCCTCTGAAACCGCGCTGGACCTGCATTG
>CAZJBO010000436.1:0-2598 GCA_964544075.1 uncultured Anaerolineae bacterium | reverse complement strand
GCGGTGGCCGATGGGGTGAGCGTGGCGTTGACGGTGGGCGCCGGCGTGCAGCCCGCCGCAGCGCTCCCGATCAGCAGCCCGCCCACTAATGCGAGTGCAAGCAAGTTTCGCATGGGAGGAAGGCGGTTATTGTCTCACGCCTCGGCGTCAGACAGCTCCGGTAATAGCAATCGGTTTGCCTGGTCTGGCGAGATGCCTTCGACGCTGATGAGCTTCTCGCGGCCCTTGACGCCGGCGACGATCTCGATGTTGCTCTTGGGCACCCCCAATGCTTTTGCCAAGAATTCTATAAGTTCTTTGTTGGCGCGGTTGTCGAGCGGGGGGCTGGTCAGGCGCACTTTGAGCGCGCCGTCGTCTTGGATGCCCACGATCTCGCGCTTGCGTGCCCGCGTGACCACGCGCACGGTGAATGCGGCGCCGCCTTTGGCATCGGTGATTTTGAATTGTTTGCGCATATTGTTACCTTTCTTTTTACTACAGTTCGTATCGGCGGTTTTTGTATCTGTTCACCTTGCTTCTGTGTGTGGGCTTTGGGCCGAAGGTCCCTTGTGGGGGCTGGTCGTGCAGCGCCAGGTGAATAAATATCGATTTTTTGCGAGGTAGGCTAAGCGGCGGTGTTGTGGGCAATACGCGCTGTAACTAAAACGCCGCAATGACTACCTGGGCTAAGAATATTTGCAATATCTGTACAAGCAACATCGCCACAAAGGGGCTGAAGTCCAGCATGGCGGTCGGGGGGAGCGCCTCACGGATGGGGCGCAGCACCGGCTCGGTCGCCACGTATAAAATCTGTAGCGCCGCCCGCACTGCGGGGTTTTCCAAGTCGAGAGGCACCCAGCTCAGCAGCATCCGCGCGATGAGCAACCAGAACCACAGGTTGAAAAGGATGTTGATTAGCTCTAATAAACCGCGCTCCACCGCGCTACGCCCTCCTGCTCAGTCGTCAATTTCGAAGATCGCACGTCCGATCCTGACGATGGTAGCGCCTTCTTCGACCGCTACCGGGTAATCGTCGGTCATGCCCATGCTCAGGTGTGCCCAGTCCGCCGCCGGAAAATCTGCCGCCAGCGCAGCGCGCAAGCGTCGCAAGGCGGTGAACACCGGACGGGCTTCCTCCATATTAGAGACGATCGGGGCCATCGTCATCAGCCCCATGACGCGCAGCTGTGGCAAAGCCAACACCGCGCCTACATCATCCCAGAGCGCCCGACGTTGTGCCGGGTTGTCCTCCCAGCGCGCCGCCTCCCAGCCATACTTGCTTGTCTCGCCGGAGACGTTGACCTGGAGCAAGACCGGCAGTGTGGCTTCATTACCATCTGCACCATCTGCGCCCACGAAGCGCGCAAGCCGCGCGGCCAGATGTACGCTGTCAACCGATTGTACCACATCGAAGAGCGGTATAGCGGCGCGTGCTTTGCGGCTTTGCAGGTGTCCGATCATATGCCAGGTGAGCGGGAGGTTTATGTGTGGGAGCTTGGTGCGCGCTTCTTCCACCCGGTTTTCGCCGAAGTTGCTTAGGCCGGCGCGTGCTGCCTCGGCGATCGCCTCGACAGAGCGATGCTTGCTCACCGCAACTAGGGTGACCTCGGTGGGGCTGCGCCCCACGCGCGCGCAGGCTTCGGCAATCTGTGTCTGTACCTGCGCGATGTTCTCGGCAATCGTTTTCATAGTTCAGCGTTCTTTTAATGTTAACACCGTGGCGAACCGTCCGGTGCGCCCGTGTTCGGCACGGTGAGAGAAAAACTCGTCAGAGTGTGTGGCGGTGCATATCCCCGCCACGTCGATTTTGGTCACGCCCGCACGTGCGAGCGCCAGCCGGTTTGCTGCCCAGAGGTCTAGATATGTGCTGCCGTCCGCGTGTGTGTGGATCAAGCCTTCCGCCGGGCCGAAGGCCGCGTGTACCGCATCCACTACCTCTGCGCCGACCCGGTAGCGCGTCGGCCCGATGCTCGGCCCGATGCCGGCCCAAAGGTCGGCTGGGCGGGTGCCGAAGGCGCGCGCCATCGCCCTAACCGCGCTCGGTGCTGCGCCGGCGACTGTGCCGCGCCATCCGGCGTGCGCCAAGCCGACCGCGCCGCGCACCTGGTCGTATAGCAAGACCGGGGTGCAATCGGCAAAGCGCATCATCAATGCCAGCTCTGGGTGGTCGGTGACCAACCCGTCGGCTTGCGGGAGCTTGTCGGGTTCGGATATGGGCGCGGTCGCCACGACGGTATCGGCGCCGTGGACCTGCCACACGCTCGCAACGGCGGTGCCGTCGAGCGCCAACGCTTCCCATATCAAGCTGTGGTTGTGTGCGACGGCATCTGCGTCGTCACCGACCGTGCTGCCGACGTTCAGCGCATCCCACGGGGGCTTGCTCACCCCGCCGTGCCGGGTGAATATCCCGTGTACCAGCGGTAGTCTGGGGAAGCGGTAATAAACTAGCTTGCCGGTGCAGATGCGTTCCAATTTTAGGCTCCTTAAGCCAGATTATACACGAACCCCACGCTTGCGGGAAACATATTTATGTCTTGGTCAAACGGGTTTAACCCCAGGCGTATCCCCCTCACCCCCGGCCCCTCTCCCTCGTTGGGGCGAGGGGAGCCAGAATCGCGC
>CAZJBO010000435.1:0-2601 GCA_964544075.1 uncultured Anaerolineae bacterium | reverse complement strand
AAGAGCGGAGTAGGAAGTTTGTAAAGCGGCGCGCGGTTTGTGGTGAATGGATATATTACATAGGCACGAATACCGAGATGAAGGTCGAGATGGTTTGTTCGGGCCGGGTGTCGTGGCCGCAATCTGCAAATTGCGGTTCCCCTTATGAATCAGATTGTAGCATAGTTTGTGATTTTTTGCACGAACGGTCTAGGTCTGCATCGGGCGGCGGTGATACCTGTCGTTTGCCGGGGGATGAACGTCACTGTCTGGGACAACGCAGCTTTGCTATGATTTAGACAGGTAGAGGAGAGCCTTTGCCGTTTTTATTATCCGGCAGGTACTAACGTTCTGTGTCAACACGAAGAATCCGAGTGCTCCTTGTAGACGAGAACCCGGCAATCCAACAAGCCCTTATAGATCGTTTGAGCCGAGAACCTGAGCTAGAGCTTCTCGGCAATTGCGGTTACAGCGAGACGGATATGGTTTTGCAGCAGGTCAAGGCGCTCAAGCCGGACGTGGTGCTTTTCGAGTGTAAGCGCAGCGATGGTGGGGGCTTGCGTTTGTGTCAGAAGGTAATGCAGCTAGACGACAAACCTGAGGTGATCGTTTTTAGCAGCTTTATCGATGATGATGAGTGGCTGGCGGCGCGCAGCCTGGGTGTGCGGCGCTATGTACTTAAAGAGATCGCCTCTCCCGCGCTCATCGGCGAGATTCGCGCCGCCCACGCTGCCCGACACCAGGCGAGCTATCAACATTAGCCAAAGCAGGCGCGTTTAGCCGTGCCTTATGAGGCCGCGTCCACAACGCCCGGCGCGTTTAGCTGTGTCGGGATGTCGGAACTGCCCCGGCTGCGCCATGCTACGAGCTTGGGCCAGACAACATACCATAAACCCGCGCTAAGGGCGAACGCGCCGGCCATTTTAACCGAGTGGGTGCGTGTCCAACCGGTGCTTTGTGCCTCGGCGGAGGTCGCGGTCAGCGCGTGTTTGAGGTCGCGTACAAAGCCGACGCGGGGGGATACCGGCACCAGAGCAGCTTCGAGGTGGTGGGCAATCTCCGCCAGCTCGTGCAGCGCGGCGCGCTCATGCACACCCACAAACGGGCCGATATCGCCGTTCAGGGCTTCGGGATATTCCGACAAAAGCCGCTCTAGCATTTCTGGGGTGAGTTTGTTATGCATTGAAGAATGCTTCCTCTTCCTCTTTCGTTCGCTTAAGGGCGCCACCAGCGCCGCTTACCCTCTTTCTGTTGCGGACGGGGCGTCTTCGCCGCTTCCTCTTGCGATTTGAAGTCGTCGCGCAGTGCGATCAATGTGCGGTGATACAATGACTTCACCGCGCCCTCGGTGCGCCCCATCACCTTGCCGATCTCGGCATTCGGCATATACTCGACAAACTTCAAGATCAACACCTGTTGGCGCTCCGGCGGCAGGTTGCGGACAAGCTCCATCAGACGTGCACAGTCTGCATTAGCCTCGGCCTGTGCTTCCGGGGCATCTTCCGGCGCGCCGGAGAGCACGAACTCGTCGAGCGGCACGATGTTGCGACGGCTGCGGTCGCGGTGCCAGTTGGCGACCAGGTTATGCGCGATCCGGTACAGCCAGGCCGAGAAGGGTAGCCCGCGATCCTCGTAATCATCGATCTTTGCCAACGCCCGGTGGAAAACCCGCGACGTGAGGTCTTCGGCATCCTGACTGTTGCCGGTCCGGTAGTAGATGTAGTTGTAAATGCGTTCGACATAGTGCTCATAAAGCGTGCCGAAGGCTTCGGGGTCGTGTCTGGCTTGCAGGACCAGCGCCGCTTCCTCTTGCCGGCTGAGTGTACCGGGTGCTGTCATAGTTTATAACACCCCTTCAAAACAAACGTTGCGCGGAGCGGTGCGGGGTCGGGGAAGCTATCATCAGTATCGCGGTTTCTTCTACTTGCGCTTTGGCAGCCGGTAGCCCAAACGCCGCATGGCGTCTTCGTCTTTGCGCCAGTTTTTAAGCACCTTGACCCAAAGCTCCAGGTATACTTTTGTGCCGAGGATATCTTCAATCTCACTGCGCGCGTCCTTGCCGATGGCGCGCAGCATGGCGCCTTTCTTGCCGATCAGAATCCCCTTTTGCGAGTCGCGCTCGACAAAGATCGTCGCTTCGATGTAGGTCATATCCGCGCTGCGCTCCTTGAATTCGTCCACCAGCACGGCCACCGAATGCGGCACTTCCTCGTGCAGACGCAGCAACGCCTTCTCCCGCACGATCTCGGCGGCGATCTCGCGCAGCGAAGTATCGCTCACCTGGTCGGCGGGATAGTAGCGTGGGCCTTCCGGCAGCGCATCGATGATACGCTTTAACAGGTCGTCGCGCCCCTGACCGGTGGTCGCCGAGCAAGTTGTCCAGTCGGCTTGGGGGTAAAGCTCCTGGACGGCGGCCACGTTGCCGGTCAGGTACTCGACCGGCACCACATCGAGCTTGTTCATGGCGATGAGCACCGGCACGTCTGGTGCGTGCTCTTGCAAGAGCGCTGCGATCTGGCGATCTTCGTCGGTGAGCGGCCCGGAGAGATCGACGACGAACAATATCAAGTCGGCGTCTGCGAGCGCGTGGGTGGCGACCTCTACCATGAACTCGCCCAGCTT
>CAZJBO010000434.1:0-2602 GCA_964544075.1 uncultured Anaerolineae bacterium | reverse complement strand
TCTTGCCCGACGATGCTGCGCCGCGCACGCTTCCCTTCGGGGTCGGGATAGGCCGGGATGCCGCCGGTTTCAAGCAGCATCGGGAAGGCTTGCACGGCTTGGTCGAGCGGTTCGCCCGGATGGTAAGGCTCGGTGGCCAGCGCCCGGATGCGCGCTTGGCCTCCCACTATCTGCAACATGCCGCCGTACCCGTTGTACGTCTGGCCGTGTGCCTGTCCGTCGCTGACCAGCAGCCCCAGCACGGTGTACTCCGGTGTAAAGAAGCCGCCGTTAATCAATAGGGCTGCGCCGGTTTGCCGCTGCCACGCGAACAGATTTTGGGGTGAGTGTGGCGCGTAGTGCACACGCAGTGTCACTGCGTCGGGATCGATGCGCACCGCGTAGACCAGTATCTGTTGCTCGGCCCCTTCCGGCATGATCTGAAGCTGGCGCCAGGCGATGCCGGATGCGGCCTCTTGCCAACCGGTGTCGGTGGGGAGGGGCGTGGGGATGGGTATTGCTGTGGGGATGGGGGAAGGCGTGGCGTAGTTACAGCCGGCGAGCGCGCATGTGAGCAAAATACCGAGGCAGACTATACCTCCCGCCGGGTGGTGGGTGAGTCTTGATAGGAGCATAGGGATGCTGTGCATCGTGGATCAATCACATGTTTGTGGGCGTAACCGTATCGCCAAGCTAAACAGCTGGGCGAAGCCTACGGGTTTGATGAGCACCAGGTCGGCTTGGTCTTCCACCATCGAAGCCATCTGCGGGTTGGCGGTGACCACAATCACGCGCGTTTGTGCCATCCGTGCGTCGGCCCGGATGTGCATCAACACCTCGGCACCGCTGACAAAGGGTAGGTTGATATCTAAGATCACAACGTCCGGCACCATCTCGGCCAAGCGTATAAGCGCCACTCGACCATCGCGTGCCACCTCGACATTGAAGCCGGCTTCGTGGAGAGTATCGGCAAAGATTGTCGATAAATCTCTGTCGTCTTCGACTATTAATGCAAGTGCTTTTGCCATTGTGTTGTCTTTCTATGCGTATCTATTTACCCGGTAGCCCGGTCACCAGACCTTTAGGCCCCTGTTCCCTTTCTAAGCGCGGCTTTGCCGCGCAAATGCAGGTCACCTCCGCGTAGGCGGAGGTGTGGGGGGGTGGGGTGACCGGAGGGAATGCCCCTGGCTCAAAGCCCCCACAGAGAGCAGGTAAACAGATACTTCTATGCACCATATGTGTATGAAGACTCTGCTGCTTCCCTACCCTACCACCGACTTTGTCTCGGCGCAATATGCGGCGCGGCTGGGCGCGGTCTCCCGGCGTGGGGCTTGGTGTTGGACCCCTAAGGGCGTTGCGTTGGCCGATGCCGACGTGTTATTTTTAGCCTAATCTTCTTGGCGCGCGCCCACGTGCGGAAGGTTGAGAGGGAGATATCGTATGGAACCGACAATACGGCCTATGCAGGCGAGGGATGTTCTACACTGCGCGCGCATCATGGCCGAGACTCCGTTGTGGCAGCGTTATAACGTCACGATGACAAGGGCCGAGATCTACTTCAACGATGCGTTGGCCGAGGATAGCGCGGATTTGTTCGTGATAACCGTGGATGACCGGGCGGTAGGGGTCGTGTGGTGTGTGGTGCGCGGTGCATTCGACCGCAGCGGGTACGTCCGGCTGCTTATGGTTGATGGGGTATGGCGAGGGTTGGGGGTGGGCGGTGCATTGCTTGACTATGCAGAGGCTTACCTGGGTGCGGCGGGTGCGGAAGATGTGATCTTGCTGGTGTCGGATTTTAACCACGCGGCGCAGCGCTTCTATCGGCGGCATGGGTATTCTCAGGTGGGGGCGCTGCCGGATTATGTGGTGCAGGGTGTGTCGGAGTTGATCTATCGCAAGCGTCTGGATGGGGAGGAGGGGAATAAGTACCTCTGATGCTACAATATAGCAAGGTTATTCGGCGTAGTATCCGGAGTGTAAGAGTGGTTACGTGCGAGGTGGTGCGCGATTGGCTCTTGGCCTATCTAAACGGCGCGATCACGCAGAGCGCGTTGATCGAGTGGGCGCGTAAAGCTAAATTAAGTGCGGAGCTGCTCGCTGCCGACGCGGAGTGGGTCGGGCCGGTGCTGGCCCGCATCGGCGTGACGGGTAAGGGCAGCTACACGCTGACGTGGGAAGATTGCTTCGATCTGCTGGAAGACTTAGGGTTTGCCGCGCGCGTCATCGCCGAGCCGATTGAGTGCGAGGCCGACTCTGCCGATGCTCCCTTTGGGCTTGATGCTTGTGGTTGAAAGCCCCCCTCACCCCCGGCCCCTCTCCCTCGTTGGGGCGAGGGGAGCCAGAATCGCGCGCAAGGTCGGTGTGCCTGCGGTTGAAACCGCAGGCTAGCGCGGATACGTCGGCTGCGCCGACCTCGGACGCGAACCGCGCGCGACTCCGGCAAAGGTCGGCGGAGCCGACGGCCTGTTATTAGCCTGAGGTTTCAACCCCAGGCGGCGAGGGGAGCCAGAATCGCGCGCGCGCAAGGTCGGTGTGCCTGCGGTTGAAACCGCAGGCTAGCGCGGACACGTCGGCTGCGCCGACCCCAGAAAGAGCGCGCGCGCTCCGGTTCCCCATCTCCCCG
>CAZJBO010000433.1:0-2608 GCA_964544075.1 uncultured Anaerolineae bacterium | reverse complement strand
GCTCCCCTCGCCACTTGAGGGAGAGGGGCCGGGGGTGAGGGGCGGTATGGGGCCTATTATCTATGCGTCGTCGTCCTCGTCGTCCTTGCCTCGCCCAAACATCCCGCTCAGACCGCCGAACATCGCACGTGAAAGCGACGGGACTTCGAGCTTTGTCTCTTGCTTCCAGCTTGCCAAGAAGCGTTGGTAATCCCACTCGCGATAATGCTTCGCGGTTTGGGTGAGCACTTCGCCGAGCGTGGCGTCGTCCGATTGCCGCAGCAGTCTGCGCAGCTCGATCAGCTCATCGATTGTGCCGTCAAGGTAGTGTAATACACTCGTGCGGTTGCGCGTGAGGAAGTCGTGGAGCGCTTCGGGTGTATCGATCAGCGCGGCGGTTGCGCGGGCAAAGGCCGGGTTGGTGAGGCGGCGCATCTCAAGCCAGGTCGAGGCTTCCGATGTATCCCGATACACCGATTTGAACAAGGCCAGACTCATCAGTATCGGCAGGCCCTCGGTCGCTGCGACCAGGCCGTCGTGCTCGGCGGGGTCTATGAAGTGCGGCTCTAGGCCGAGCAACTTACCGAGGTCGGTTGCGAGCTGTACCGCGCCGCTGGGCGCATCGGCAGAGACGACGATGCACCAGCCGCCGCGTGTGAACAAATCCGCATCGGCGCTGGCGGGGTCGTTCTCGACCGCATAGAGGCGTTCGGGGTTGAGGATCAGAGTTAGCCCAACCAGGTAAGCGCTCTCCGGGAGGTAGCGTGCGGCCCACTCGATGGGCGCTTGCTTGAGCCGTGCCGCTTCGAGCACCACGCAGCCGGCCTTTAGCACGGGGCCGATCTTCTTTAGGTAGCGCTTTAGGTCGGGTAGGGGGGCGTCGATGAAGACGATGTCGGCGTGCTCGCAAGCCGGTGCGAGTCGGCGCGCGGCCTTGTCGAGCGCGCCGTGCTTCTGCGCTTCCTTGCAAATCTTATGGTCGGCGTCATAGCCGGTGATGTTGAAGTGGTGTGTGGCGCCTTTGGTCTCTTGGTAGCGCTTGAGCGCCAACGCGAGCGAAGCCCCCAGACGGCGGGTGCCGATGATGGTTAAATTGATATCTGCCATGTGCTCTCTCGTCCTTTCAGTTTGCATCGTCCGCAGCCATGAGCGCGGCGATAAGATGTTCGGTTGGGTTGGAAGGCAGGCCTTCAAAGCTATCGTGCCGTGCGACGATCTCGGCGGCACGCTCCGAGCTGCCCGCTGCGCGCAGCATCGCGGCGCCCCAGGCTGCGTGCTGTCGCGCCACCACGAAGGGGCGTCGTAGGCCGCGCGATGTGCCCTCGCCCCAGCGCGCGAGGCAGCCCGGACAGATTGCGCCCACCAATACTATCAGCACCCGGTCCCAGAGGTGAAGCGGTGCGCGCACCTTACCCACGTCGTGCAGCAGCGCCGCCACCATCAGGTCGGGGTCACGATGTCCGGCAGCGCGCACGCTTTGCAGTACGTCGAGGCTGTGCTGCTGTTCGCTGCGGCGCATCTGTAGGAAGAGGTCCATCAGGGGCGGCGGCAAGTATTGGCGCGCGGTGTCATATGCTACCGGGCGGGCAAAGGCGGTCAGGGCGCGCAGCCCTTGTCTCAGGCGGTATAGGGTCATATACGCGGCATCAGTAGGCGGTAAGCAGCCCCGTCAGATCGATTGTCGGCTTCCAGACCAGTTCGCTGAGCACGTCGAACTGCGGCGCTATGAAGCTGAGGATGATTAGCCCAAAGAAGAGATAGTAGCTTTGCATCTGGTATTTCTGCCAGCTATGGGCTTGCTCTGCCGGCAGCAGGCCAAGCACAATCGTCCAGCCGTCCAGGGGGTAGAGCGGGATCAGGTTGAACAGGAACAGCAGCACGTTCCAGAAAACAATCTGGATGCCGAGCTGGGCGAGCGTTGGGAAGATCTGCCCATCGGAGAATGGCGGGAAGAAGTAGATGTATACGCCGTTTGTGGAGCGCTCAATTAGGTGCAATATCCAGGGGATGCCGAACACGATCGCCGTGAGCAGGTTGGCGAGCGGCCCGGCAGCGACGGCGGCGGTCATCCCCCAGCGCGGGTTGCGCATCCGGCGCGGGTTGACCGGGGCCTGGCCCAAGAAGCCAAAGCCGATGATGAGGAACATCAAGAAGCCATAGACGTTGATGTGCTTCATCGGGTTCAGCGTGAGCTGACCTTGCTCTTTAGCGGTGGGGTCGCCCATGCGGTATGCGATGTAGGCATGTCCCAGCTCGTGCACGGTGACGGCGATGAGGAGCGCGATCAGCCGCGAGACCAGTATTGCCGGACTACGTATGGCGTTTTCAAGGAAAGAGTACACTTCGCTCTCCTTTGGGATTGCTAGGGCCATATCAAAACGTTGGGTTGCCTTTTGGCAGAGCCAGGCGACGGGAATCCCTCTCTCTCAAATCCCCGGTTAAGTTACGATTTCTGGGAGTATACCACAGCCCATTGTACTTGCCCCCTGTGTCCAGGCGCGCCCGGCAAGCATCCCCCCTCACCCCGGCCCCTCTCCCTCGTTGGGGCGAGGGGAGCCGGAAGCACGCGCACAAGGTCGGCGCAGCCGACGTATCGCGCTAGCCTGCGGTTTCAACCGCAGGCCAAAGC
>CAZJBO010000432.1:0-2628 GCA_964544075.1 uncultured Anaerolineae bacterium | reverse complement strand
CGGCATGGCCTGGCGCGTCCTCACCTCAAGGGATTGCCGGTAGGCGGCAATCGCCTGCTCGATGTTCTCCGCACGCTCCCCTCTAATGCGGTCAGCGTAGGCGAGCGCCAGGTTCATCATGGTCATAGCCCACTCGACCGGCATGGCCTGGCGCGTCCTAACCTCCAGCACCTGTTCATAGGCGGCAATGGCTTGCTCGATGTTGTCGGCTCTACTGCCAAGCGGGTTTTGCTGCAGGCTGTTGCCTAACTCACCTTGCAGCGCCGCCCAAAGCTGTCCGTTTTGTTCGCGCGGCACCATCGCCAGCGCTTGCCTGCATAGCTCCACGCGACGCGGCATGTCGGTGATGCGGGCGGGTTGGGAGAGTTCTTGGATGATGGATTGCAATCGGTCATTAGCTTCTGACATGTTGTTCCCTATATGAGTAAGTGGGGACCGTCGGCGGCGCAGTTGCTATGCTAATGTAGGTATTGTAGCCGTAATTCTGGGGATTGCAAAAGCGCGTACCCCGCACTTATCACCCCTCCCACGCCACGGACTCCGCCGCCGCCTGCAAGTCGGCGCGGCTGGGCGTGATGTAGCGCTGCGTCACCGCGATCGATGCGTGCCCCAGCAGCGCCGCAACCTTCTCAAGGCTCACACCCGCATCGATGAGGTTCTTGGCGAAGGAGTGCCGCAGCGTGTGCGGGCTGACTCCCTCCAGTTGCGCGCGCTGCGCCAACACCGCCACCCGTGACGCAATCGCCCGCATCGACAGCGCACCGCCTTTCTGCGAGAGAAAGAGTGCGTCACCCTCGTCGTCCGGGCGCACCGCCAGCCAGCCGCGCAGCGCCTTCCGCGCGCTCACGTTGAGCGGCGTCTCCCGGTATTTGCGCCCTTTGCCCTGCCGCACAATCACCTTCCCGGAGCGCGCCTTGATCTCAACATCATCCAGCGTGAGCGCGGCAACCTCCGCGAGCCGCAGCCCCGTGTTGAGCAGCAGCACCACGAGCGCGTAATCACGCCGTGGCCAGATGTGACCGGGCGCGGATGCCTCACCCCCCGCACGCAGATCGCCGAGCTGCACCGCGCGCCGCGCCGCGTTGCGCAACGCCTGCTGCTCGCTGCGCCCCAGCCACCGGGGACCCAACGCCGCGCTTTTCACCGCCTTGACGCCTTCGAGCGGGTCGTGCTCCAACAAGCCCGCCTGCCGCGCCCACCGCATGTAGCTGCGCAGCGCGGCCAGCTGCCGGTTCACCGTCGCCGGGGCAAGCCGCCGCACACCCTGGAGCTGCGCACGGTAGCTGCGCACGTCCGGCGGCGTCACCAACACCGCCGCAAACGCTTTGTCGTATGTACCCTCGAACCAGGCCTTGAAGTCGCGCAGTGTGGCAAGGTACGCGCGCTGCGTCTGCCACGCAAAGTCTTGGTCTTGTAAGTGCTTCTCGAATGCCTCGAAAACGTTCTCTGCCATTTCTTTTTGCCCTTAGACCCCCCAAATCGACCGGTTTTGCGCCCTTTTTCGCCCAAAAATGGCCGAGAATATCCCTACTCAGCATATCTTATCTCATACCCCCCTCCTCCCGTCTATAGTATCGCAGTAATCATACCGGCGTCCTGGCTGTTGGGATGCCAGTGCACCGGTATGACTTTCGCAAGGTCTCTTGTATTTTACGCCTAATGACAGTTGACTAAAACTATTGTATAATGTGCGCAGCTTGCGCGCCTCCGGCGCGTGAGCGGCGCACCTTAACAACCGCATCATCTCTTATCTGTAAGACCTTGCTTTGTTTCTTCTCATCACATCCTCCAGGCGGGGGGAGGCTTCGCGCTTCCCTCCGCCAACGATGTGTTGGTTCTGTCTCCCTTTGGGGAGGCTATAAAGCGGAGGTTGATGTACAGATGGAAAAACTCCTTTTATCCAGATTCGCAGGGCGCACCGATGACTTCACCTGTCAGCTCGACAACGGGCGATACCGGCGCGTGGGCGCACCTCTGACCCTTGCGGTCGTGCGGCGCCACATGCGCGGCGCGCTCAGCCTCGCCGTCTACCAACTGGAGCCGCGCAACGACCACGTGCCGCTCACGCGCACCGGGATGCTCGACTTCGACACGGCAGACGGGATGCATCGCGCGCGCGCGGTCGCCAAAATGCTTCGGTCGCGTTGGGTGGATGCTCTGCTTGAACTCAGCCGCGCGGGACGCGCCCACCTTTGGGTGTTCTTCGCCGACCCGATCCCCGCCCCCCCGGTGCGCATGGCGCTGGCCGGTATGCTGGCCGCCGCCAATGTGCCCACCGATGGCGTGGAAATCTTCCCCAAGAGCGACCGCCTGTCACCCCAGCAATGGGGCAACACGACGCGCCTGCCGCTGGGCTTGCATCGCAAGTGCAACCCTCCCACGCGCTTTGGCTTCCTCGACCCCACCACGGGCCGGGCGGTCGCGCGGACGTGGCAAGCACAAGCGGCGCTCCTCGCTGCGGTGCGTAACACGGACCCGAAGGCCCTCGAACCGCTCGCCGCTCTCGCGCCCAAACCGCCTGAGCCTGCTTTGCCGCCCCGGTCCCACCGGCCTCGCGGCACCGGCCACGGCATCGGCACGATCGCGCGCCTCAACGCGGCTTTGTTGAACTTGTACGGCAGTCTCGCC
>CAZJBO010000431.1:0-2631 GCA_964544075.1 uncultured Anaerolineae bacterium | reverse complement strand
GGTGACCTGCATTTGCGCGGCTTGGCCGCGCTTAGAAGGGAACAGGGCCAAAGCCCCTTGTGAAGTCTGGTGACCGACTAAGGCTCAAATCTCCAGGTGAATAAATACTACAGGGTAAGGAAAAAGCCACCGGGGTTTGCCAGGTGGCTTTTCTTGCAATCGAAGTGTCGGGCTTTCGAGGCGGCTCGGTCAGGAGATAGGCTCCTTATAGATAGCGTATGCGCCTTTGGGGTCACCGCAGGCCATGCACTGTACCATATCTACTTTGAATTCGTGGCCGCCGCTCACCCAACGCAGCGCTTCCTGGAGCAAGCCTTGCCCGGTGAAGCAGACCGGCTGCTCGGCCTCGCGCTGCTGGCACATGGGGCACATACGCTTCCCGTCGATCATTTCATAGGTATAGGTATAGCGGTCATCCTCATCGTGAACAAAGCTCGCCTGGTCGCTAAACTGGCGGAAGATACCGGCAACCGCCGGCAGCCCCACCTTTAGCTTTGCCTGCAACGGCAGCACCTTGAAGGCTAGATCGCCCACACCGGCCATCGCGCCAAAGCCTTTGAGCGCATCGGAGAAGAGCGTGCGCCCGGCGCGCAATGCCAAGCCACGACCGCCACGCCGTCCATATAGTTCTTCAACGGCGATCTGCCAAGCTGTGATATCCGACAAATCTACTTCTTTGTCAAGGTTGTCAGGGGGGTAGTTGTTGATATACTTTGTCGCCCCAGAGAGGTTGAGGATGGCGTTTAGGCCGTTCTTCCCCATGACGTCCTCAAGGGCAGTAAGCCAAATCAAGCCAAATTTGTTTGGATAGTACAGTCCTGACGGTTCGATCTTTATAGCCATATCGCGTATTACTCCTGTGGTGGCTGGTCCCTGGATTTAGGCCTGCAAGAAGCGATTCTCCATTGGCTCTGGCCTACCCCACCAGCACAGTGTACATCAATTTTGTTCGATTGCAAGTAACCGAGAACAAGTTCGGTAAATTTACTTTCTTGTCCTTATTGTGCTCTATGCAGACCACGCCTCAAGCAAAAGGTTAACAAGTTTGAGCTAAAGTATAGTCTTTGCTGCCGGTATGCACAACCCGGATACACTTAGCTTTGTATCGGCTTAAATCCGCGCACTACACACGGGCATTCTAACACAATCCGTTGCCTAAAACCAAACTCTATTCCTTAAAGTGCGGCCCAAAACTCTAGAGGGTACAGTACCGCGCGTCAATTTGTCGGTAACTACTACGGGCTGCGCGTATGATTGCCGGACTGTTTCGTCAACTTCAAGCCGACCGCAGATATGCAAGGTGAACAGCAAAAGGTCGGCTTTAGCAAAACCGGCTAAGCAGACGAACAATCACCGCAGCGTCGCCGCCTGACCAATCCAGTCGTCCCGGCGGATGCGTGCAGCAGTGAGGCGGTCGATGCGTGCCGCCAGATCGTCGGGATCACATGCGGCCAGCGCTGCAAAGGTGTTGATCCCCAGCGCGTTGAGCGCGCGTGCATACGAGGGACCGATGCCGTTGATCTGCACCAGATCGTCGGGTTCGACAGGCTCAGCAGGCGCAGCAGGTTCGACCGATGCGGCAGAGGGACGCAGCGACGCCGCCGGATGCGGTGGCTCGATCCAACGCGGCGGCGGGGCAGCAAGCGCCGGCGCCTGCTGCCGCTTCTTCACGAGCCAACAACCCGCGATGAAGCCAACCACAAACCCCAACAGCACAAACCATGAATTGCGCACAAGTTTCGCCATAGTCGAACCCTCCTTGCTGCCCGTAAGAAGACCACTCGCACTCTTGACCACGCACTCTTTCAGGCGAATTGAATCTTGTGAAAGCCTGTCATCTCTAGCCGATACTTTGACCTTACCGCTTGCATTATCCGCGATTGTAGATTATATTGTACATAATATCGCAAATGTAAGAAAGGTCACATACCATGACACTCCACAATTTAATTGACACATCCTACCAAATGTTTCTTGAGCATACAACGAAGGCACGGGTTACATTGCTGCACCCCCAAAGTGACTATCGTTCAGTGCTCATCGCCCGGCTTATCAACGACCCCGACGTCAAAACCTATTACTATGCTATGGGGCCAGATGATGTCGATGTCCCGTCCTTCTTGGCCGGCCTCACGCACGACCTGGCAGACCAATACCCGCTTTCGGGCCGCCACCTGAACCAAACCCAATACGAAAAAAACGATGTCACTGAAGAAGCGGTCTTGCTTGATATGCTGGTTAAAGATTTGGACGAACTCAGCGCCGAACCTTACCTACTGATCCTCGACGAGTACGACCGCGCAGATTCGGCGGACGACCTGCAAGCCTTCCTTGAGAAGATGATCCACATTCTACCCAAACAATGCCGCTTGGTCATCAACAGCCGCACACTGCCCCGCCTGCCCTGGGTCTCGCTCATCGCACAGAAACAGGCAATCATGCTCGCAGACGATGAACTGGTTTCGGGCAACTTCTACGGCATCGAGAGCAGCGGGCCGCCCAACCTCGAAGTCTTCGCGCTGGGGCCGGGCTATGTATTGCTCGACGGCAGCCCGGTTGCGACCTGGGAAGGCCACCTGCCCCGCTTGCTCTTCTTCTTCGCGCTCGACCGCCCCATCATCACGCGCGCCG
>CAZJBO010000430.1:0-2646 GCA_964544075.1 uncultured Anaerolineae bacterium | reverse complement strand
CATGGGCAAGTCCGCCTACGCTTCACCGGAACAAGCACAAGGCAAGCCGATTGATCTGCGCTCTGACATCTATGCACTCGGCGTGATGGCATACGAGATGCTGACCGGTCGGGTACCCTTCCCCACCGACCCCGCGCTCGACATCATCCCGTCGGACGACGATGCACCCGCGCTCTCGGCGCGCGCCATCAACCCCAAAATCCCGGCGCGGGTTGATGGGGTGCTGCGTAAGGCGTTGGCGAAAAAACCCGGCGACCGCTTCCAGACCGCCGGAGAGTTTGCTAAGGCCTTCCAGACCGCTTTGCTCACCAGCCGCCTGAGCAAGAAAGACGAGACACCGTCTGTATCGACGACGCCCCCCGCGCCGCAACCCTCGGCCCCGACCACACGACGCGCCTTCCTCAAAGCGCCAAAAGTGCCGAAGGTGAAAATCGGCGAGATGGGTGCATCGCTCAGACACACCTTGCCGCGTGTCGTCATGGCGCTGCTGATCTTGCTGGTAGCGGTCTTGATTGTGGTGGGCGGTGCGACGGTGCTCCTCCCGCTCTTGCGCCGCCCGGCGGGGCCGGAACCCTTCTTAAGCTGGTCAGCCGATCTGAACACCGTACGCGACCTAACATTCAGCTTTGACGGCACACGCATAGCCACCGCCAACGCCGACGGCAGCGCGCGGCTCTGGGACCCCGGCAATGGTCAAGAGGTCGGGGTGCTGCGGGGACACCGGGGCGCGGTGAACGGGGTTGCCTTCCGTCCGGACGGACAGCATATGGCGACTGCCGGCGCCGATGGCACTGTGCGCATATGGTCCACCGTGACGGGGGACGAATTATTGAAGCTGCGCGGACACGAGGGCGCGGTGCTCACCGTGACCTACAGCCCGGATGGGTGGCGCTTGGCGACGGGCGGCGAGGACGGCACGCTGCGCCTTTGGCAGCTGCAAGAGACGCCCTCCGGGGGCCTGGAGGGTGAGGAGAGCGCGATCTTGCAAACGTCTGGGAATGTGACCGGCATCGCCTTTAGCCCAGATTATGCCTACCTTGCCATCGTGGTGGAGGACGAGGGTGTATTGCTCTCCGAGCTGGGCGACGCCGCCGCGCCACAGGGTGAGGCGATCGCGCTAAATGCTAATGGGCGGGTGCTTGCCTTCGACACCGGCAGCGATCTACTGGCCGTGGGCGGCGCAGACGAGACGATCACGGTATGGAACGTGCGCAGCGGTGCGCTTGCCTTCACCCTTGCCGATGAAGGCTTGCCTTTGCAGGGCGTGGCCTTTAGCCCCGATGGGGCGCATGTCGCCGCCGCACGCCCCGATGGGGTGCGGCTGTGGTCGCTGGCGGGCGATGCGGACGCACAGAGCAAGGCGAGTGAAGAGCTGATCGGTACGCTGGGCACGGTCTGCGATCTGGCATATAGCCCGCGCGGTGATTATGTAGCGGTGGCCGGCTGCGATGGGCGGGTACACATCTGGGATATGACACGCGGCGGCACGGTATCTGTGGTGGCTGCGCCAACACAGACACCATCATTGACCCCACTGCCACCCAGCCCGACGCCGCGCGTCCCCACGGCGACGCTTGCCCCCACGGTAACGCCGACCGAGGCCGTCACACCCACCGAGACTCTCGCGCCGACCCCTGTCTTGGAGCAGGGGATCGCGCGGGTAGCGGGGATACCCTTCTTCGAGGAAACCTTTAGCAACCCGTCGCCCGATTGGACGTTTGAGAGGACCGATAGCTATGAGACGGCGATTGTAGATGGTGCGTTGCAGGTGACCGTACTGGAAGAAAAGTCGGTGACGTGGAGTTGGTTGGACGGTGATGCGCACGTTTTCGATAACTTTGTCTACAGCGCCGACCTCCAGTTGGTAGAGGGCAACGGAGAGAACTATGGTCTTATCTTCAGGCGCAACGCGGACGACGAATGCTATATGATGCAACTTGTCGAGGAGAATATCTTCGAGTTCTGGGAGCGCCGCGACGGTAAGTGGGGCAGCTTGTTGGAGATACCCGACATCGCATCGGCTAACCCGGCGGGCGAGGTTAACAATCTGCGGGTAGAGGCGGTCGGGCCGTGGGTATCCTTCTTCGTCAACGGCGATATGGTGGCCGGGATGATGCTGGACAGCAATTACTTGCGCGCCGGTCAGGTCGGGGTGATCCTCGGCTCGTTTACCGGAAGCTCGGAGATTCGCGCGCGCTTCGACAACATCTCGGTGCGTGACCTTGACGTGTCGATCTTTGAGGACTTCTCAGACGAAGCAAGCGGATGGGCGGAAGACGAAGAGAACGAGATGGCCCATCGCTACTATGACGAAGAGAGCTATGTCATCGAGGTGCTGGAGGAAAGCACGATGGCATGGTCGTTCGCCGCCGCCGATTTTAGCGACGTGGTGATGGAAGTCAGCATCGGTTACGAAGGTGAAGCGGATGCAGCGGCGTATGGCTTGGTCTGCCGGAGCGATGATAACGGCGATAACCTGTACGAGGTACACATCCGGTCTAACCGCGATGTGGTGCTCCGGCGTCGAGATACAGGCGGCTGAGTGATACTCGAAACCTGGCCCAACGTCGCGGCGGTCGAGCCGGGCGAGGCGCCCACGAACATCAACATGATGGTCAGCAGGGCGCTCGACGGTCGCACCGCGGA
>CAZJBO010000429.1:0-2647 GCA_964544075.1 uncultured Anaerolineae bacterium | reverse complement strand
AGCGCTTTTGACGGCACGTGCGAGGATGCCAGGATCGGCGTCGGCGACCCTCAAGGCCCGCGCTGGATTCCGGCAGAATCGGATACACCTGTCCGCACCGACCAGTGGTTCTGGGCGTCGAATGAAGAACACCTGGTTAGACAGGCGGATGAGCTCTTTGATGTCTATGTTCCGACGGTGGGGCGGAACACGAACCTATTGCTTGGCCTGGTGATCGACGACCGGGGGCAGGTGCCGGAGCCGGATGTCGAGGCTCTCACCGCGTTTGGGCACAAGGTGCGCGCCCACTTCCAAACCCCGCTGGCGAGCACGTCGGGCGATGGCGGCGAAGCGTGCGTTGATTTGGGCACGGCGCGGCAGATCGACACGGTGGTCTTGAAGGAAGACATCGCGCAAGGCGAGCGGGTGCGGCGCTATCGGATAGAGGGCAAGCACAAAGACGGATGGCTGACCCTGTGCAGCGGCAGCAGCGTCGGTCACAAGCGCATCGAGTGCTTCGCGCCGCATGAGGTAAGCCAAGTGCGCTTTGTCTGTGAGGAAGCGATCGAGGCCCCCCGAATTATGCAGATGGCGGTTTTTGTGCACTAGGGCGCCTCTCTCGCATATCTGTTTCGGAGGAGCTTTGCCACGGGGAGCAGGGGTTTTCTCCTCTTTCTCCGTGTTCTCCGTGGTAAAATCCTATCTTGTGCTTGTGTGGGGTCTGGTGACCTAAGGGAATGCCCACGGCCCCAACCCCCAAAGAGAGCAGGTGAACATACGACAGTTGTAACAGCTCTTTGTTGACAAATAAGGTCATTTTAACTTATGATTAAAGTTGAGAGCGATTAGTACCGCTAAGTAGACACAGTATTAATACACAGGCTGAATTTGATGCGGTATACTGAGTTTATGATGCGGCATCGCAAGACATATTTTTATATTTATAAAGAGGTTAATTAGCTATGAACAAGCCCTTGTCTGTCTCGTCCAGGACGAGAATTTTCATTGTCTTTATATTTCTATCATTGATATTACTCACGGGCACAAGCGTCACCCCGGCGCAAGACGACCCCGTCTCTGCATCGGCGGCAGAACAAGGCCCGCCGCCGTCCCCCGACCGGCAGGTTATGCGGAACCCCGCCGCAGTTTATTGCGCAGAGGTCATGAGCTATGAATATGCACCGGGCACTTGCTTTATGCCGGGAGGCGAGCAGTGCGACGAGTGGGCCTTCTATGCCGGCGAGTGTGGTCAAGACTATTCATACTGCGTGCAGCAAGGCTATGATATAGCAACCTCCGACGATGGTCACGATCCCTTCTCGCAGAAATATTCGGTATGCATCTCCACAGCCACAGATACCGATAGCGGCGCCGATAGGGTTGGGGGGACCGTCTCGATGACGCTGCTGACAAATCTGTACGAGCGGTCACATGCTTCTGGTTGTAATGGCGCTGTCTTTGATGACGACGAAAGCGATATGGCCGTGGATCAGGCACCGGCAGACCGAGCCGGTGACCAAGCCGCGCCTGCCACCTTCGATTGGCGCAACCACAACGGCTCCGACTGGGTGACACCGGTCAAGAACCAGGGGCTGTGCGGCAGCTGTTGGGCTTTCTCGGCGGTCGCTGTTACCGAAGCTGCTCACAACATCTCCTCCGGTAACCCCAATCTCGACCTCGATTTATCGGAACAATACCTTGTCTCCGATTGTGATGCATCGGGCAGTTGTTGCGGTGGCTGGAAGTATGGCGCACTGCGCTTTATTAGAGATTCCGGCGTCCCAGACGAAAACTGTATGTCATATGTCGATGGGGCAGGCTGCACTTGTCCCTCCGGTAACTGCAGCAACGATTGCAACTATCGCGTCGGCGGCCAATGCAGCGACCGCACTTGTAACAACCGCTGCAACAACTGGGCAAGCCGCCTCACGCGCATCAGCAACACCGGCCCGGTCGCCAACAACGTCGAGACCATCAAGCAAACGCTCGTCGATAAAGGCCCGCTCGCCGCATCTATGTACTGGGAGGGCAACGGCAGTTTTAACAACGGGGTATATTACTGCGGCGCCCATGCCGGTACAAACCACGCGGTGGTAATCGTCGGATACAATAACTCCGGCTGGATCATCAAGAACAGTTGGGGGACCGGCTGGAACGATAACGGCTACTTGACAATCGCCTACGGTAACTGCAACATCGAGACCAAAGTCTATTACGGGACGGTCAACTTGCCGTTGCCCGGCAAAGTGACTCTGGTCAGCCCAAGCGGTACATTAGATAACACACTCTCACCCTCCTACACATGGAACGCCGACTCCAACGCCACAGGGTACAAGCTGTGGATCGGTCAGAACGGGAGCGGCAAATTCTATAAATGGTATACGGCGGCGGCGGCTGGCTGTGCCGGTGGCACCGGGACGTGTACGATCAACCCCGGCTATGCCCTGACTAACCATCAATCCTACACATGGTATGTCCAAACCAGGAATTCTTCCGGGTATGGCCCCTGGAGCGATGCCGGTAGCTTCAACATCAACATACCTTCCACCGGTAAGGTAACCCTGGTCAGCCCAAGCGGTACTATAAATAACACCCTCACGCCAACCTATACCTGGAACGCCGATTCCCGCGCGACCTGGTACAAACTGTGGATCGGACAGAACGGGAG
>CAZJBO010000428.1:0-2663 GCA_964544075.1 uncultured Anaerolineae bacterium | reverse complement strand
TGCGTCTTTGAGCTGTGCCGTGAAGAACTTGATCGTCTCCGGCCCCACGTCCATAGTCTGCCAACCGGACGGCACATCGTCTTGAGCCGGGATCACCTGAGTGTTTGCATCGGGCGCGAAGTCGTCCGCGATAGTGCGGTCAACCGGGAGCACGAGCTTGCCCTTACCTTTTTCGAGCATGTCCCTGGCGATGTCGAGCGCGCTCTCCTCGACCAGCGAGTCGGCCATCTCGATGCCCTGGGCCTTGAAGAAAGTATTCGCCATGCCGCCGCCGATGAGCAGCTTGTCGCATTTATCCAACAGCGCCTCGATCACCTTGATCTTGCCGGAGACCTTCGCGCCGCCCAGGATGGCGACAAAGGGGCGGGCCGGGGCTTCGAGCGCGTTGACCAAGTAGTCGAGTTCCTTCTCCATGAGGAAGCCCGCCACCGCCGGCAGTTTGGCCGCAACGCCCACGTTGGAGGCGTGCGCGCGGTGCGCGGTGCCGAAGGCATCGTTGACGAACACATCGCCGAGCCGGGCCATCTGCGCGGCGAGTTCGGGGCTGTTCTTGGTCTCGCCCTTGTGGAAGCGGGTGTTCTCCAACAGTAGGACCGCGCCTTCGGGCAGCGCCTCGGCCTTGCGCTCGACAAGCGCGCCGATGCAATCCTCGGCAAAGGCCACTTCGACACCCAGCGCTGCGCTGAGCACCGGCACGAGCGGCTCTAGCGAAAATTCGGGTTTCGCTTCGCCTTTAGGCCGTCCCAGATGCGACATCAAGAGCAGCGCGCGCGGTCTCTGTGCCAGAACGTATTTAATGGTGGGCACGGCGGCGCGGATGCGTGTATCGTCGGTCACCCGTCCGGCCTCAAGCGGCACGTTGAAGTCAACGCGCATGAGTACCCGCTTACCTGTAAGATCGATATCGCGGATTGTTTTCTTGTTCATGTATAGGCTCCCTTTAGTTTCGGTTCAGAATGATTAGACGGCGCAGATGCGGGCATCCAATGCGCACGATAGTATCAAAGGCCCGCGCGGGATGCAATGCGTTCTCATGCCAGCACCCGCACATCGCCGACGCGCCGGGTTACGCCGATGGCATCCAGATGTTCGAGCAGGCCGATAGCATATTTGCGTGTCGTGCCGAAGCGGTCGCGCAGCGCGCGCGCCGATATCTCCCCCTCTGCCGCGATCATTGCGCGCACCGCCGCCACCATCTCATCGTACACTTCGCGGGACAGCAGCACATCCGGCTGCACTGCCACGAAGCGCCCTTGCCCGATCAGGGCGCGCAGCACGTCTTCTCCCACCGCTGCCGCCGCTTCCTTATATGATGGCGGCGTATATGGCGTACGGGCAAAGCGACGCATCAGGGCATCTATATTGGCTTGCTGTCCGGGGCTAAAGCGTACCGCATGGTCCGGCAGGCGCACCAATGCGCGCGCCTCGACCAGGAGACCGGCGCGGGCGGCGCGTGTGACCACCGCGTTAAAAGCGCGTGGCGTCAGGTCGAGGCGGCTGCGCAGCGCCTCGCGCGGCATCCCCGGCTGCAAAGGCTCGGCACGGTGATAGCTTTGCAGCTCGCTTTCAATGCGGCGTTTTAAGCCCTCCCACACGGCAGAGGACATCAGCATCTGGCCCTTGCCTTCCAGCGCAACCACACCCCACTCTGCCAACGCTTCATCGATCGCTGCCGCCAGCTCGTCGCCGCCAATGCCCGCGCGCTTGCCCAATGCGGCACGGTCAAGCGGTGCGCCCGCCGAGTCGAGCGCCTGCACGATCAACTCGCCCGGCGTGCCGCGCGCCAGAGTCTCCAACCGTGCGATGACCTCCGGCCTCATGCGCTTCCAGCGGCGGCCCGGCGCGGGGTCGATCACCACGCCACCCCCGATGGTCTCGCCCGGCGACGGGTAGCGCAGAATGAAGCGGTCGCCGCGCACAAGGGGTGTCTCCTGCATCAGGCGCAGCTGAAGCCACCCCGCCTGGCCCGGCGCAAGCACCTTCGCGTCGAGCAGACGCACCCGTGCGATGACTTCCGCCGCGCCGACAAAGAGCTTGACTTCGGCGTTGTGTTTGAGCGGACGGCTGGCGCCGGGGAGGTGACGAAAGTGCACGTCGGCGAGCAGGGTGCTGCGCAGCCAGCCGGGTGAGGTCAACAGGTGGCCGCGCTGCACATCGCTTTTGCTTACCCCGCTGAGGTTAACGGCAACCCGGCTCCCCGGCACGGCGCGTGTACGCTTCTCTTTGTGGGTTTGCAGCCCCCGCACCCGCGACATCTTGCCTGTCGGCAAGAACACAACGTCTTGCCCTAGTTCCAAGCAGCCATCGACCAGCGTGCCGGTGACCACCGTGCCGAACCCGCTGATGGTAAACACGCGGTCTACCCAAAGGCGCGGGCGGGCTTTATCGGGGCGGGGCGGGCTATTTGAGAGCACTTCTTGCAGAGTGCTCATCAGCGTGTCGAGGCCTGCGCCGGTGTGTGCCGAGACCGGGATGCGCGGCGCGTTCTCCAGGACCGTGCCCCGGACGACCTCGGCGACCTCGGCTTCGACGAGTTCGAGCCATGCGGGGTCGTCGATAAGGTCGGTCGTGGTGAGCGCAATGACCCCGGCCTCGACCTCCAGCAGGTAGAGGATGGCGAGATGTTCGCGGGTCTGGGGCATGACGCTCTCGTCGGCGGCGAC
>CAZJBO010000427.1:0-2680 GCA_964544075.1 uncultured Anaerolineae bacterium | reverse complement strand
GGGCGTGAGATTTCGAAAGCATAACTGGTCTCGGTGGCCGCCGTATCATTGACAAACAACTGGAGCAAGCAGGCGCCGTTCTTGTCACAGGACACGCAGTTCAGCGGGTGATCTGAGACGTAGAGGTCGATTAGATCGTGGCGGGCAGCGCGGAGCTGTGCGCTCTGAGTGTGGACGACCATACCGTCCTGACAAGCCAGCCCACAGCTCGGCACCGGGTTCGGCATCCCCTCGACCTCGACGATGCAAAGGCGACAGCCGCCCGATACGCTGAGTTCGGGATGATAGCAGAGGTGGGGAATGTCAATGCCGTTCGCCAACGCAACCTCTAACATCATCGCGCCGGGTTCGGCCTGGATAGGTTTTCCATCAAGCGTGATTGTAATCATGGTTCTCTCCTAGACCGCCGCAGTTTCTGGCGCGGCCTTGTCTGCGACAAGCGCTTCGTATTCGTGGCGGAAGTAGCGCAGAGTGCTCAACACGGGGTTGGGTGCGGACTGGCCCAGACCACAGAGGCTGGTTTTTATCACCATCTTAGCCAGCGCTTCGAGCTTATCGAGGTCTTCGATTGTGCCCTCACCGTTGATGATCTTATCGAGCAGTTTATATATCTGGACCGTGCCCACCCGACAGGGCACACACTTGCCACAGCTTTCGTCCATGCAAAAATCCATGAAGAAGCGGGCAATCTCCGGCATAGAGCTTGTCTCATCCATGATGATTAGCCCGCCGGACCCCATGATCGACCCCAGCGCCTTCAGGCTTTCATAGTCTACCGGGCTGTCCAGATACTCCGGGGGAATGCATCCACCGCTTGGTCCGCCGGTCTGCGCAGCCTTGAACGCGCGGTTGTTGGGGATGCCGCCGCCGATGTCGTAGACGATCTCGCGTAGCGTGATGCCCATCGGCACTTCGATGAGGCCGGTATTGCGGAGCTGGCCTGCCAGAGCAAAGACCTTCGTACCCTTGCTCTTCTCGGTGCCGATGCCGGCGAACCATGCCGCGCCATTGATAATGATGGATGGGACGTTCGCCATCGTCTCGACGTTATTGATGCTGGTCGGCTTGCCCCACAGCCCCTCGGTTGTCGGGTAGGGGGGGCGCATACGGGGTGTGCCGCGCTTGCCCTCGACCGAGTGGATCAATGCGGTCTCTTCACCGCAGACGAAGGCACCGGCGCCGATGCGCACGTTGGCGTTGAAGCTAAAGCCGGTGCCCATGCACGACTTGCCCAATATACCGCTCCGGCGTGCGTCGCGGATGGCTTTCTCCAGCCGCCGTATCGCGATGGGATATTCGCCGCGCACATAGAAGTATCCCTGCTGCGCGCCGGTGGCATAAGCGGCGATTATCATACCCTCCAGCACGCGGTGGGGAATGTCTTCCATAACGGTGCGGTCCATATATGCGCCGGGGTCGCCCTCGTCGCCGTTGACGACGACATATTTGATAGGGTTATCCGAGCGGCGCATGAACTTCCACTTCAAACCGGTAGGGAAGCCCGCGCCGCCGCGCCCACGCAGCCCGCTTTGCAAGATTTCCTCGCAGACCTCTTCGGGCGTCATCGTGTGCAGCACATGCTCTAGGGCTTTATAGCCGCCGTGCGCCAGATAGTCTTCGAGCTTCTCCGGGTCGATGTGGCCGGCCTCGGTCAAGACGACTTTAGTTTGTTTGGCGAAGAAAGGCATCTCTTGCGAGAGGATGTGTTCTTCCAGCGTATCATCCGCCGACTCCGGCTCTGGGGCAACGTGTGCTGCGACTATCCGGGCGGCCACTTCGGGTGTTACGTCTCGGTAGAGCACATCGTCTTCGCTCTTTACCTCCACCCTGACCAACGGCCCTGCGCTGCACAGCCCCATGCAGCCGGTCGGCACGATCTCGACATCATGGCTGTCAAGCCGATATGTAGCCAACGCCGCGTCGAGCGCTTGCCGGGTTGCGCCGGCGCCCGCCGAAAGACAAGCGGTGCTCGTGCAGCAAAATATCCGACAGCGATACTGGGCCTGGCGTGCACGCTCTTGCCGTCCGATCTCTTCCAGGTTCACAGTCTTGCTCATCTTCATGCCTCCTGTGGCGCAGTGTCGGCAGGAGAGAGGATCGCCTCGACCTTCTGCACTGTCGATTCGGGGGTTTCCTTGCCCAGGACCGCACCGTCTAAGACGATCACCGGCGCAAGCCCGCAGCTGCCCAGGCAGCGGGCAATGGATAGGCTGAATTTGCCATCCGGGGTCGTCTCGCCGGGCGCGATGTTATATGCTTTCGTCAGCGCGTCTGTGATGTGTTCGGAGCCTTTCACATAGCAAGCGGTACCGGCGCAGACCACACAATTATGTTCGCCGAGCGGTTCAAATGTAAAGAGGTGATAGAAAGTCGCCACGCCGTATGCCTGGCTAACGGGCAGGTTTAGATGCTGGGCTACGTAGGTCAAAAGTTCTTCCGAGAGGTAGCCGAAGGTCTCTTGGGCCGTGTTCAGCACTTCGAGCAGCGCGTCTTTCTCATACCGAAAGAGCTTCATCGTGCGGTCTATGGCCTTGTATCGATCGTCTCCTGTGGGATGGGGTTTCTGCTTCTTCGCTGTGGTCATATGGCTCCTGCCTTCCTCAAATACATAATGCGTAAAGTCAAGATCGGTCTTTTATATGTATTGCTCTGGTTGATGGTGCGGGTTGAGAAGATGGGA
>CAZJBO010000426.1:0-2685 GCA_964544075.1 uncultured Anaerolineae bacterium | reverse complement strand
GCACGCGCGCGCTGTCGTGCCGGGACCTTGCCCACGGTTTGGCCGTCGAGCAGCGCGGTACCGGCATCCGGGCGCAGCAATCCCGCCATCAGCTTGATAAGAGTGGTTTTGCCGGCACCGTTTGGTCCGATGAGCACCAACACCTCGCCCGGCATCGCGGACAGACTCACGTTTTTGAGCACAGGCCGGCCATTGTATGCAAATTGCAGGTTGCGCGCCTCTAGAGAGGTCATGAGTGCCACCGCCCCGAAACCAATAGGTATAAGAAGAACGGGCCGCCTACGATCGCTGTGAGCACCCCGACCGGCAGTTCGATCGGGGCGAGCAGGGTGCGGGCCGCCGTATCTGCGATCAGCAGCAGCAGCGCGCCCACCAGTGCGCTGACCGGGATCACGCGCGCATGGCTTGCGCCCATGAATACACGCGCGATGTGTGGTGCGATCAGACCCACAAAGCCGATGATGCCGCTTGCCGATACCGCCGCCGCCGTGCTCAGGCTGGCAGCCGCAACGATCAAGATGCGCGCCTGTTGCAGGTTGAGGCCCAGGGTCTGCGCGGTTTCATCGCCGCAGCTCAGCGCATCCAGCGGGCGCGCCATCGACCACAAAACCAGCGTGCCCCCGGCGGCGAGCGCGCACGTCGGCCCGACTTGGTTCCACATGCTGCTGCCCAGCCCGCCCAACAGCCACGAGAAGGTGCGGTGCAGGTCTTCGCTATTGAACAACATAATCAACGATACGAGGGCAGAGAGCATGGTGCTGAGCGCCACGCCCGCCAGCAGCAGCGCGGTGATAGACCCCGCATCGCTGGTCTCGGCGACTGCGTACACGATCAATACGGCGCCCAACGCGCCTACGAACGCGCCCAGCTCGGCAGAGATGCCGCCGAGCATAGGGGTGCCGGTGATGACGAGGAGCGCGCCTACCGCCGCGCCGCTTGATGCGCCCATGATGTAAGGCTCGGCCAACGGGTTCTGAAAAAGCCCCTGAAATGCCGCGCCTGCCGCGCCCAGGCTCCCCCCGACGATCAGGGCGAGCAAGACACGTGGCAGGCGGAAGCTCCATACGATGGTTTGGTGGCTTGCCTTCACCGGCGCTTGACCCGGTACAAAGACCTTGAGCACTTCGCCGGGTGGAATCTTTACCGCGCCAAGCGCCAGGCTCAGCACGGCAGAGATGGCGATCGCCAAGCTCAGGATGAGCAAAACCGAAACTGTGCGTGGGTGCTTAGCGGTCATGCGGTCTGATAGGGCGGTGCCCCGCCGTTTGTGCCCCCACAGCTTACCTTCTTACTCGAACAGGTCGGGGTAGAGCGTCTTCGCGACCGACTCTACCGCATCGGCGACGCGCGGCCCGGCCCGTTGCATGAGGTCATCGGACAGGCTGTAGATGGCTTCTTCCTGCACTGCGGTGACCACATCCCAGCCATCGCGCGTGGCGATGTCGGGATCGAGGAAGTCGCCGCCCAGGATCACGTCGGGGTTACGATCGATGATGGTTTCGGCGCTGACGGTGGGGTAAGGGTCGTATAGGTCGGAGAAGATATTGACGCCGCCGCCGGCTTCGAGAATCTCGCCCAAGAAGGTGACGGGGCTGACGGTCATGAAGGGGTCATTCCAGACTTCGTAATAGAAGGTAACGCGCTCTTCCATCGGCACGTCTTGCAATGCAAACTCGACTGCACTGATCCGCAGCTCCATATCGACGACGAGTTCGGCGGCCTCGGCAGCGTGGTCGGTCATCAGGCCCATAGATATTATGTCGGCATAAAGGCCGCGTATCCCCACCGGGCGCATGATGTAGAGCGGGATGCCGGCCTCTGCGAGCGCCGGTGCGAGTTCGGCGTGCAGCGAGTCGCCGATCACGAGGTCGGCTTCGAGCGCGATGATGGTCTCGAGGCTAACGGTATCTGCCGTGAATTCCCCGACGACCTCGACATCTTCCACTTCGGGCGGATAGTTGCACCATGCGGTGCGCCCGACCTGGGCATCGCCGGCGCCGATGGCCCACAGAATTTCGGTGTAGGCCGGGCCAAGTGTGACGACATGGGTAGCCGGTGCGTCGAGTGTGATCTCGTTGCCCAGGCTGTCGGTGAGGGTGAGCGGATAGGGTATGCCTTCCCCCTGGCTGTTGGTGGCATTAGCAATGCCGGGCAGCGCGAGAGCGATTAATAGGAAAAGAGAGACGACTAGACTTGTGCGCTTTTTCACTTGGTTAATCCTCCTATGCGATTAAGGTGTATACGTGCGGTACACTTCCCTTCGCGGGTGGGTTAGGAGCCGGCAGACACAAAACGCAAGGGGAGTGGTTGCGACCCCAAAGCAAACCCCACAGCGTATGCTGTGGGGGAGAGTGCTGTCTAGACTGTTGTGGGCTTGCCACAATTGCCTCAAGGTACCGGGTACCTCAGCCTCCAACCCCCATCCACGAAGGCCGAAGCTCAATCAAGGCGGGCGACCTGGCTTCCACATATGTTGCGGTTACAGTTGCGGGGCAGCGCCGGACTTTGACCGGCTTCGCCTTTCATCCCTGCCATCCGGGGCGAGGGGAACCTTGATCGGAGCTTGTTTGATTGTGTTGCGACTATAGCGCTATGAGGGGGGCTTTGTCAACTTTAGGCGCAGCAGGTTCCTCGTCATTATCCCCGCTCTCGCTCCCCATCATGAAGCAGCCCGCCGGCACATAG
>CAZJBO010000425.1:0-2688 GCA_964544075.1 uncultured Anaerolineae bacterium | reverse complement strand
GCACTTTTGTCTGCGCCGATGCACACTCCCTACCATTCCCCGATGCGACCTTCGACGTGGCGCTCGCCACCTTTTGCTTCAACGAGACCGAGCCGCGCACAGCCTTCGGTGAGGCTTACCGTGTGCTGCGCCCCGGCGGACAGCTCGTCTTTATCGAATGGGGACCGGTCGAGCCGCTGATGGCGCTGGTCGATGCACTGTTGGCAGAGTATGCCCCCGATGCGGCGCAAACTCCGGCCCAGGCCCAGATGCGCGCCCTCACCGCGCGTGTGCGCCCCTGGGACGAGGCGGTGCACAGCGGACGCGACATCGCAATATTACTAGGGCAAGCCGGCTTTGCCTGTGTCAGCTGCGCAACCCGCCGCACACGTGTCACCTTCGCCGACGCCGATGCTTTTATCGATTATGCATTAGCTTGGCCCACCCGTCGCGCCGAGCTTGACGCGATGTCCGCGCCGGTCCGCGCGCGCTTTTATGTCAAGCTGCGCGCCCGGCTGGGGACGGGCAACCTCATCTGGCAACCGCCTCTTCTGCGCGCTATCGCCACCCGATAGCCCCCAAAGACTCGCCCAGCCCCAAATTTTTTTTGTGCTACAATTTACTCATCAAACCGCCCGGCACGGATTCCTCCGGCCCAAGCGGGCAAGAACAACACCCGTTCGAGCGTATTTATTCACCTCGCGCCCGTTTCATCCCGCTTAACCGGAGGGCAGAGAAGCGCTAACGGTGTATGGGCGGGGACAATATATTCTATTGCACTACAGTTGCAAGTGAGGTAAGGAGCAATCGGTGATGCTGGTAACCCTGCTGGGCACATCTGACGCGAGCGGTATACCCGTTCATGGTTGTGAGTGCGCCACGTGCCACGAGGCGCTCCGCGCGCCCTGGCTATACCGTGCCCAGACTTGCATCCTGATACAAAGCGATGCTGCGAGCATTTTAATAGACATGGGCAGCGACCTGCACATGCGGAACCTCTATAAGGTCAACCTAGACGCGGTGTTTGTCACCCACTGCCACAGTGACCATATTCGCGGGCTTTTCGTGCTGCGGTGGACTAAACGTCCCGGTGGGTTGCCGGTGTATGTACCCGAAGGCGCGGATGGCGGCGCGTTGTTTGACAACTCGATGCAGTTGCGCTTGCATACGATGAAAGGCTTTGAAGAGATCACAATAAAAGACCTGAGGATTACCGCCCTGCCCCTCACGCACGGTGTGGTCTCGCACGGCTACCTCATTGACGATGGCAATACTTCGCTTGCCGTGCTTATGGATACCGGCAAGCTGCCCAAAACCACGTTCTATTGGCTCATCACACACCGGCCCGGCCTGGTGATCGTTGACGCTACCTACGCACCCGGTCTATCCTCCGAAGGTCACCTGGGGGTCGATGAGGCGGTGGAGCTTATCGACGATCTGGGGGTGAGGCGCGCGGTGCTCTCACACATCGCACACCATAATTGGCCTTACCGTGACCTTGTGCGCTATGTTTATGAGCAGGATGGCGCGCGCACTGTGGTAGCATACGATGGCCTAACCCTCACTCTATAGTTCTCGCTGCAATCCTATCGACATATTGACAAAGGTCGCATACAGGAGAGCCGTCTTGTCTATACACCGCACCGAACCCATCGTCGTCGGGGTAAAATGGCTGCTCGCGTTTGTCCTGACCGCCCTCTATCTCTGGTCGGTCGGCACTGCGTTGATCCTCTCCCCAGGGGGCGCCGGGATACTGCGCTTGTGGGCCGGCTTGAGCTTGCTGCTTGGCCTGCTGGAACGCGAACCCTGGGCACGGTGCGCAGCCAAAACGCCCCTCCCCCCGGCACCGTTCCGTCTTATCGCACAGTCTGCGCTCGGCCTTGCGCTCACGTTTGCGTTGGCGATAACGCTGCCGCCCATCCCGGCAGGCAGCAGCATCGCAGTGCTGGGGCTGGGGCTGCTTAACCTATTGCTGTTATTGCTAGGCCTGACGCTGCAAAAACGCGACCGGGCAGGGCTGGGTCGGCTGGCATTGAGCCTCGTCTCGTTCGGGGTGACGCTGCTGCTCATCGAATGGCTGGTCGCGCCGGTCGCGTACCGTATACTAACCGCAGCGCCCCCGGCAACGAAGGCGGCGTCTATCCGCGCCTCTACCACGCCGTCCCAAGCGCCCTGTGACCTTGCCACGTTATGGAGCGGCACCATGAAGACCGAGCCGGTGGGTCCGGCAGGGCCGGGGCCGGCATGGGGGATGCGCACCGGTTGGGGCACCAACACGGATACCACCATCCACGCCTGGATGGACGGCGTCTTTGACGTGGAAGTGCGGTATAACAGCCTGGGCTTTCGCGGCCCGGAGGTCACTTATGACAAGCCCGACGATGTATACCGCGTGCTCATCGTCGGCGATTCGTTTGTCGAGGCCCTGCAAGTTGCGTATGCCGATACGATCTACGCACGGTTAGGCACGATGCTTGCCGACGCCCGCACACCCGACGGGAAGCGCATCGAGGTGTTCGGCGTCGGAGCGACCGGGTGGGGCACGCTCCAGGCCTTCCTCTACTATCATTACGAGGGCGTGAACTTTGACCCCGACCTGGTCGTACACATTTTCTTTATAAACGATGTGGTAGATAACTACCCGGAACACTTCTACGGCGAGCTGCGCAATCTGGGCTTTATCATCGAAGGTGACGGGGTGCGCACATA
>CAZJBO010000424.1:0-2700 GCA_964544075.1 uncultured Anaerolineae bacterium | reverse complement strand
ATCGCCTGGGGTTGAAACCCCAGGCTAATAACAGGCCGTCGGCTGCGCCGACCTTGCCGGAGTCTCGTGCGCGGTTCCTCCGAGGTCGGCGCAGCCGACGTATCGCGCTAGCCTGGGGTTTCAACTCCAGACTAAGCTGTTACAATTGTCAAAACAATTCTAAAGTGCCTTACCCCCCTTGTCGCAGTTCGCCCTACCTGACGGGAGGCGAAAGCCGGGGATTGCGGGGAGAATCATATGTTGGTCAAAATGAGGATGGATATTTACACGGCATCGTTGCCCCAAAGAGGTTATCTACCATCAGCTTGACCAAACAATTTTCGGCAAATCGTTACACTTTGCTCCATCGGAGGTAAAAAACCCACCATGTCTCAAACCCTAAAACTAATAGAACCACGCTTCTTGCCACCGCTCGACGCGCACTTTCGGCCCGCCGTGCTTGCCAACCGCAGCTTCCAAGAAGCGGTCGCAGATTCGGGCGCGGGCGTGCCGCTCGTGTTCGGACTCGAACGCGCCGACGGCGCAATATCACGCTTCGAGACGCGCGTCTTCCCCGACGGCCACCCCCAGGCCGGCGCAAACCTCATGTACGCCGAACGCTTGCTAAAGTTCCTGCTCTGGCAGCGCGGCGGATGGCGCGTTTATGTCGGCGGGCCGAAACAGATCGGGGATTACATCGCACACTGCTATGCCCCCGACGGCACGCGCGCCTTCGATTATCACTTCTTAGGCGAGAAAATCTATCAGAAAACCTTCACCGTAGTCACGTGCCGCCCCGACGCGGTGCCCCCCGAACAAGAAAGCGAGCAATCTCTGGGCCGCCACCTCGACGGCTGCCGCATCGGGTTTGACCTGGGTGCATCGGACCTGAAAATATCGGCGGTCATCGACGGCGAGGCGATCTTTAGTGACGAGATCGTGTGGGAGCCGGGCAAGCAGACCGACCCCCAATATCATTACAACAAGATCATGGCAGCCCTCAAGATCGCCGCCTCGAAGCTCCCACGGGTGGATGCCATCGGCGGCAGCTCGGCGGGCGTGTATGTCAACAATCGAGCAATGGTCGCATCGCTCTTCCGTGGCATCCCCGACGAGCGCTTTGACGCCGTACGCAACATGTTTTTGCGCATCCGTGACGAACTGGGCGTACCCCTGGAGATCGTGAACGACGGCGAAGTAACCGCGCTGGCAGGCTCGATGTCGCTGGAGGATAATAGCATCCTCGGCGTTGCGATGGGTTCGAGCGAGGCCGCCGGCTATGTGACACCCAACGGCAACATCACCGGATGGCTCAACGAGCTGGCCTTCGCCCCGGTCGATTATCAACCTGCCGCCGCGCGCGACGAGTGGTCGGGCGATATTGGGTGCGGCGGGCGCTACTTCTCGCAGCAAGCCGTTTTCCGGCTCGCGCCCCATGCCGGCATCACGGTACCGGAAGATGTCACCAACGCCGAAAAACTTAAATCGGTACAGGCAGAGCTTGAGGCCGGGCACGCGGGCGCAGTCAAAATCTGGCAGAGCATCGGCGTTTACCTGGGCTACGCAGTCGCCCACTATGCCGACTTCTACAACCTAAAGCACTTGCTCATCCTGGGGCGCTGCACCTCCGGCAAGGGTGGTACGCTCATCCTTGACGGCGCAAACGAAGTGCTGCGCGCTGAATTCCCCGCGCTCGCCGCACGCATCAATATTCAGCTGCCCGACGAGAAAAGCCGACGTGTAGGCCAATCCATCGCCGCCGCAAGCCTGCCGGCGCTAGATCAATAAAGGAGAAGGACGATGTTCAAGCGCGAGACCGCACAAGTCTTTGTGCCCGATGGCCTTCCGACTGCCGAGGCGCTGGCTCGGACAACCCATATGGCGATCAGCGCCCACCAAGACGACATCGAGATCATGGCGATTGATGGCATCCTCAAGTGCTTCCAGCGTACCGATAAGTGGTTCGTCGGGGTTGTATTGACCAACGGCAGCGGTGCGCCGCGCGCCGGTCTATATGCCGACTATACCGACCGAGAGATGCAGACCGTGCGCGCCAAAGAACAGAAAAAAGCTGCCATCGTGGGCGAGTATGGCGCGCAAGTTCTGCTCGACTACCCCAGCGCAGCGGTGAAGAACGCCGCCGATAAAGACCCGGTGGCCGACATCGCCTACCTGCTCAAGCTGGCGCGCCCCGAAGTGCTCTATACACACAACCTCGCCGACAAACACCAAACCCACATCGGCACCGCCATCAAGGTAATAGAAGCCGCCCGCAGCCTCCCGGCAGTGGAGCGCCCACGCCGTGTGTATGGCTGCGAGGTCTGGCGTGACCTCGACTGGATGCTCGATGCCGATAAGGTCGCTTTTGATGTCTCGATGCAAGAAAACCTGCAAAATGCCCTGGTGGGAGTCTTCGACTCACAGGTCAGCGGCGGCAAGCGCTATGATCTGGCGACTATGGGGCGACGGCGTGCGCACGCGACCTATCACGCCTCGCACGACACCGACGTCGTAACCGGCCTGACCTTCGCGATGGATCTCACGCCGCTGGTGAGCGACCCCGGCCAGGACATCCAAACCTACGTGCGGGTATTCATCGAGCGCTTTGCCCAAGATGTGCGCGAGCGCATCGCCAATATGCTGTAGCTTGGCGCGCCGACGCGACTCCGGCACAAGATCGGCTTGGCCTGCGGTTGAAACCGCAGGCTAGCGCGATACGTC
>CAZJBO010000423.1:0-2701 GCA_964544075.1 uncultured Anaerolineae bacterium | reverse complement strand
TACGTGCCAAAGCGCGCAGGGTTTCGAGCGTTGGCACGTTCAGTTGGGCAAGCTGTGGTTTTAAAACGGCGTCGCGCTGACCTGCCAGCGCGGAGGCGGCCCATTTATGAAGATGTAGGTTTGTGCGTTCTGTGAGAGATATAACATCGTGCCGCCCTCGAAGAGCTGGATGCGGCCTACGCCTCCCATCTCCGGCTGGAGTGCCCAGCCAAACGCCGCGCGTACTTCGGGATGCTCGCGCCACACCTTGCCGAAGCCGCGCATCGGCTCGATACGGCCCTCTGGAGGGGCTTCGCCGCCGCTTTCGGGGTCGATGCCCTCTTGCCAAGTATCGTCGTAGAATTGGTACGAGCCGTCGTTAAAGAGCAGGTAGATTGCTTTTTGCTCATACCAGCCGACCTTTGATATCCAGATCATCATCCCGCCTTCGTAGGCTTGGAAGGCGGTTTGTATCTCCCATGCATCGGGCGGGACGCGGGGGTGGTGGCTGATGGGGCAGCGTAGGGCTTCGCGTAGGGCGGGGTCGCTGTTGTAGATGAGGTTGAATCCGCCGACCGGTGGGGGGCAGGCGGGGGCATCTATGCTCGCGGGGCCGGGTGTATCGGTGGGGGTGAAGCTGGGCGTGATGCTTGCCTGGGGGGTGAAGGTGGGCGTGAGGGTGGGTGTGGGGCTTCGGGCCGGTGTGGGCGAGAGGATGCGCGTTGCCGCCACAACCGGCGTGCGGCTGGGTGTGGCGGTGGGCGTGAGGCTGGCGGTGGGTGTGGGTGTGGGGCTGGATGCAACCGGCTCAAGCCCCGGCACGCTGCCGGTATTGCACGCCAGACTCACCAGTATCAGCAGGAGCACCACAAGGTAAACGCGCGTTAAATCTCTCATCCGATCACCCTTTTATATTCCATATCCACCCGTGAGGTTGAGCATATTCCCGGTGATGTATGCGCTGCGGGGCGAGACCAGGAACTGCAGCGCGTTGGTCACGTCGGCAGGCCGTGCGACACGTTTCATCGGCACGACCTCGGCCATCGCGCGGGCGTCTTCGGGGCTGGTGCCCCGGCCCGGCGCAAAGCTGATGTTCAGCATGTTCACCGTGATGCCGTGCTTGGCTTCTTCGAGTGCGAGCGTCTTGGTCAGGCTGGCGATGGCGAGCTTAGCTGCCGCGACTGCGCCCATCATCGGTACGCCTTCGACGCGGTGGCTGCTCTCTATGCCGATGTTAACGATGCGTCCCCAGCCGCTTTGACGCATAAAGGGGAGCGCGCGCTGGCTGCAATAGAATGTGCTGTGGATGGTGTTATCCATGACTTGGTGCCAGGCGTCGAAGCCCTGGTCGAAGATTGTGCTCCAGTGCTTGGCGCCGAGGTTGTTCACCAGCACGCTTACGCCGCCGAGCTGTGCTTCGACCTCGTCGAATAGATAGCGTGCTGCGTCGTATGCGCCCACATCTGCCTTGATCGCACGTGTCGGGACGCTGTGTTGTTCGAGCATATGTAGGGTGTTGGTTGCCTCGTCCTCGTCGTGTGCATATACCACCGCAACCTTGCAGCCCATCTCGGCCAGCGCCAGCGCACACACACGCCCCACGCCGCGTGTGCCGCCGGTCACCAGCGCCACGTGATTTTCTAGCTCGCGTCCTTGCTGCTTCACTTTTACCCTCGTGTTTGTCGTTCTATCGTTTTGTTCTGCTTTGACGGAAAGATACCTGTTTTGGCTTTGTAGCGCAATTTTCGGGGCGTTAGGAGTCTAGCCGTGCGCGGAGTGCGTCCGTTAGGTAGGGCGCGAGCACGTCCGATGTGGCACCGTACATCGGTACGTCGAGCTTGTCTGTGCCGGGCACCCCGCGCAGCTTGACCGTGCCGTCCAGACACGCGCTCAAGATGTGCTGCGAAGCATCCGGCCAGACAAAGATCAGACGTAGATGATCGGGGCAGGCGAGGTTGCGCGCCTCTACCGCCACCGAGACGTTGAGGGCGGTCATCAGCTTATCGAGGTCGGCGCCGGTGAGCGTGCCGGCGGGGATGAAGACCCCCGGCGTGGCGGGGTCGGCGGTATGTATCTGTACTGCTGTGACGCCGTCCAGCGCGATGCGCAGATAGGGGTTTACCCAGTCGCCCGCCTGGACCGTGGGTGGGGTTTGGGTGGGGCGGTAGCCGGTGAGGTTGCAGGCAAGGCTTGCCAGCGTGATGAACATGAAGATGAAAGCGAGCGCCCAGGGCGCGTTACGTATTTTCATATCTTACCTCCTTGCCACGGTCATGTAGTTACATTATAGACAATAATAAACCTGCCGCACCCTTTGCGAGCGCCCAGATACTGCCTTGTTTTCGTCGATCTGTGGTCTTGATAATGGGGGGGCATTATGGCTTGTCTTGGCGCGGGGCTGAGGGCTTAAACATGCGCGCGCCAACGCTGCCGCGCGTGAGGGGCGTTCAGTCTTCGAGGAGACTCTTCAACAAATCATCCACCGCTGCGAGTGCCCCGCGTGCCCTCTTCAAGCTGTGCCAAGCGATCCTCAGCGCGCTTTGCATTCGGCGATTGAATCTCACGCAAGATATCACGCGCCCGCCGGACCATCTCAATAGCTTGGGCATCATCCACCAAGAAACTCATGTTGAAACAGGTCACCGCCTCTCCATCGCGATCCCCGACCTCGCGGCTGATGGGCAAGGCTTGCTCCAAGAGTTCGAGGGCGCGCGCAGGCTCC
>CAZJBO010000422.1:0-2721 GCA_964544075.1 uncultured Anaerolineae bacterium | reverse complement strand
CAATCTGATGGTAGACAGCTTATTTGGGGCGCTGCCCCAAACCCCGTCAGGGGCCTGTGGCCCCTGAACCCCATTCTGGCACGTCTGCGGCTTCAGCCACAAGCGCCCAGGCTTATAGATAACAAATTTGATTCCGCTGTGCCAGTCATGGTATGATTCTCCCCTATGCGACACTACGCTTTTCTCACTTTCGTTGTCCTATTAATAGGCATGTTGTTTGCCGGCACCGGGGAAGCAGCCTCACCGACCCCTACGCCTACGCCCTTGATGCCTACTCCTCCCACCCCGACCCCTGTGCTCACCTCAACCCCACCTTCCTTCCCCACTCCAGAGTCTGCCGATGCGCCCGGCGGTGGCGTCCCCCCACACCTGGGTTATGGCATCCACATCGGCCCCTACTCGCCAGTACCGCTGGAGATGATCTATGCACTCAACGTGGATTGGGTGAAGCTCTACGATGTACCCCAGCTTGATGACTACCCCGGACTGCGCGTGCTCTACCGCATGGATATTCACCCGCGCGATGGCGATGATCTGGAACACTTCCGCGCCGAGATCATGAAGCGCACACGCGAGGTGATGGCAACGCACCCGGTCGAGGCAATCGAAGTGGGCAACGAACCCAACCTTGTCTCGGAGTGGCCGCCGATGCCCAACCCGGCAGAGTTTACGCGGATGCTGTGTGCAGCCTATTCCGGCATCAAGGCGGTTGCGCCGGGTGTGATTGTCGTGTCGGGCGGGCTGGCACCGGGGCCAAACATTGATGGTGCGGTGATTAGCGATATGAACTTTGCGGTGGGGATGCTCCAGGCCGGCGCCGAACACTGCTTCGATGTATTCGGATACCACCCCTACGGCTTTAACCTCCCGCCCGAAGCCGACCCCTATCAACAGGAATATAGCTTCCGGCGCGCCGAGCGGATGCGTGCCCTGTTGGTGGAGCAGGGGATGTATAAACAAATCTGGATGACCGAGTTCGGTTGGCTGCGCAGCCCACGCGAGGAAGGCATAGATTGCGATGGCGCGCCGGGCTTCCAGGGCTTCGAGTGGATGCAGTTCCCCAGCGAGGTAGTCGCGGGTTATGTAGTGAATGCCTTCGACTACGCCGACCGGTATTGGCCCTGGGCGGGGCCGATGTTCCTTTGGAACCTCGATTGGCAGCTCTATGCCGAGGATTATTTGCCGCGCTGTGACCAGATGCGGTGGTTCGGCATACTAGACCAGAACGGCAACCCCTCGGAGGTTTACCGCGCGGTTGCGGCGTCGTCCCGGCGCTTTAGCAACTATACGCCGGAGCTTGCCACCCATACCGACGATATGACCGAGGTTGTCGAGGCGTTTTGTCCGGAGCAGGTAGAGGTTGGCATGTTCACGGTCGAGAACATGGGCTATCCGGCACCTTTTGCGGCGCGGATAGAGCCGGTGGTGGGGCCGGGCATCCCGGCGACCTTCACATCGCGGACGACGGCCTCGGCAGGGCAATCGGTCGAAGTGTTCGTCGATACGCATGATGTGGAACCGGGAATGCACCTCATTGTGGTTAATGTGGTGACATTTCACGCCGGGCGACGGCTCAGCACGAACGTGCGCGGCTGGGTGTTGGCGCAGCCCTCAACACGGCCAGAGTGCGGCTCAGAGTAGGGGGGGCGGCAGTGAGGCGAAACCGAGCGAACTTTTCTCTAACATAACATATCAAATGTTAGTAAAATACCCATTACATCGGGGCGACGCCGCGCGCCGCCCCTTTGCTCTATGCGCTGTGTGCGCTCGCTATGGTTGGTTAACCGAGATGCTTTGGATCAAGACGTTGTTGGTCTCGTCGCTCTCCAAGATCGCGTCGGTCGAATCGACGACCACCTTTGTGTTGATCGACGCATACCAGCTGGTATATCCGGCATAGGTGCAGTTCAGAATCCGGCCACCGCCTGCCGACATGCCGTTGATGTCCCATGTACACCCCGGCGTAGAGAAGTTCTCTCCGGCCCACCACTCGACGTGGAAAGATGCCCCCGAAACCGGGGCAGTGCCTTGATTGTAAACCCCTACCCGCACTTGGACCGGCTGGCCTTGTATGGGCGACGCGGGGTCGAGCGAGAATTCGCTGATGATTAGGTCGGGCAAGACGATAACGATGTCTGGTGTGGGCGTGACGAGGCTAAAGACCGGAGTGACGGCAATGTCGATGGTGCGGGTCTCTTTCGTGCCGTCTTGTAAGATCACTTCTAACGTGTAGGTATGGGTTGCGTCGGGGCAAACATCGCGTGTTTCATTGCCGCCGACCCCCGCCCCTTCATAGTAGACCTCGCGGATGCGTTCGGTGCGCCAGTGTATGACGGTGCAATTGCCGGAGATGACGCTTGTATGGTCGGCCCAGAACTCGATGATAGGCGCGTCGGGTTCCGGAGTGGGGGATGGGGTGGGGCTGGGGGGCGCCTCGGCGAAGACCAGCCCGCTGCAATCGCCCTCTATACTGATGACCCAGTTCGCGATCCAGGCCTCGATGCCACTATAGTTAATGCGGTACCAGCGGTCGTTCTGGCCGGTGATCTGGGCGCTGCTGCCGGTGGTGAACTGCCCAACGATATCATAGTTGGTGCCCGGCCCGCTGCGCACGTTCAGCCAGGCATTGTTCAGCGTGGCGATCACAGCGCCGGCGGGCGGTTCAGATTGCGGAGGCGGTTGTGGCGGCTGCGGCGCGCTCACCTGCGCGCCCTGGTCATC
>CAZJBO010000421.1:0-2726 GCA_964544075.1 uncultured Anaerolineae bacterium | reverse complement strand
CGTGACAACCAATACTCTCATCTCTGCTGTCATTATGCTCTCTCGGCCTCCAGCGCGATCTGGGCAAGCGCGCTCATGCTAACCGAACGCATCCGTCCGCGCTGTATCTCGGCAGCGGCGGGCGCGAGGATATAGCGGAGCTTATCGAAATCCTGCGCGGTACGGAACTCCCAGGGATGCGCCCAAACGTGGATAAACTTCCTTTCGGCGGCGGCCTTCTTGATGCCACGGACGATGCGGCGCAGACGCAAGGTATGCAGATTACGCGCATCGAGGAAGGTTTCGAGCTTGCGGTTGAAGGCAAAGATGTGCTGCGATGGACGAAGGTTGACCATGCCGTTTGGCTCGACACCGAGCGCGTGCACAGGCGGCGCCGTGATGCCGAGGATGTGGTCAATCGTCTTGATGAGCGGGCCGATGCGTTTGGGCCGTAGAAGCAGCGGGAAGTGTTCATCATCCCGATAGTTGGTGAAGCCCTCCGCCTTAAACATGTCGAGGAAGCCCACCCGATCACGCGGGAAGACGATGCTGGCCGGACTGATGCCGACCCGCGCGGCAAGGCGCTTCCACTCTTGTATCTCGATGCGCGCCCTCTCCCGGCTCATCGTGCTCTCGTCGAAGACCTCGTGGGTATAGCCGTGGAAAGCGATCTCGTGTTGTGGGCCGCGCGTGCGCAGCGTCTCGATGACATCCGCACCATACCAGAGGGGCTTATCGGTATGATAGACCTCCTTGAAGCTATCATACTTCCCTTCCCACTCCAGTATCGGGCAAACCGCGCAGTCCTCGCACGCCGCGAAGAACATATGCCCCACAACCGCCCAGGTTGCGATGATGTCATACTCGGCGAAGATGTCCAACAGAGTCTCGATGGTACGGCGCTCACGCTGTCCGTCCGCCGAGAAGCGCGCCGGGTCGAAGTGGTCGAAGTGGCCTAACGCTAGCTCTGTGTCGAGCGAAAATACAAAATAGCCGACGTCGTTTGCACTCATTGATTCCTCCCCCAGCCGTATTCCAGCGCAGCTTTGAGCTTCTGCGCCGAGGCCTGCCAGGTCCAGGCAGGCGCAGCTTCAAGGGCGCGGCGTCCCATCTCCGGCAGCGCTGCCCGCTCCGTCCAGGCCAGGCGCAGCGCGGCGAGCAGTTCGTCTTCCCCTGCGCCTTTGGCCCAGAAGACGTATCCCCCATCCCCGATGACGTCGGTGTGGCAAGCGATCTGTGTCGCCATGATGGGCAAGCCTGCTGCCATATACTCAAACAGTTTGATCGGGCTGCTGACCTGGAACTTCAGCTCGTCAGGGAAAGCCAACACCCCCACATGTGCCTCTGCCAACACGCCGCTCAACGCCGCGTGCGGCACCGGGGGCAGTACACGCACCTGCCCGTCGGTCTGGGGCGCGAAGGCCTCCAGGTCGGCGCGTTCGGTGCCATCGCCGATGAGGGTCAGGACGAAGTGCATCCCTTCGGCGTTTGCCCTCAGCACGGCCTTGCTCAGAGTCATCAAGTTGCGCTCGTAGTGCATACAGCCGATGTAGATCAGGTGCAGCGGAGCGCCGGGCGCGGGCCACCGTCGGGCAGCAGGTGCGTCGGCAAAGTGCGTCAGATCAACACCGGAGGGCCATACCCCCCAAAGTCTTTCGGGCGGGACGTGCACGGCTTCGACCATGCGCTGTGTGATGGCGGTACGCCCATCGGCCCAACGGTTGCCGGCGCGCTCGACATAGGCGCGGAAGGCCTTCCGCAGTTTGTCCTTTAGGGTCTCCTTGCTCGGCGGGGCCATCTGCAAAGTGCGCGTATCCATGACCAAGAGGGGACGACGCCGACGGGTGAGGACCCGCACAAAACGCAGCGGCAACAGCCAGAACGCCGACATTTGATGAAAGAGCAAGATGTCAATATCGCGCCACTGCCGCAACAGGTGCCAGATCAAGCGCAGATGGAATATGACTTGCCGCAGCAGGTACACGTTGGGCTGAGGGATGAAATATACGACCTCGCCCGCCACCGCACGCGGTCCGCCCGGCGCGCCCGGCGCGATCTGGGTAACCTGTACGCCCATCTTGCGCAGTTCACGCGCGGTGCTCAGGCAACGCGCGGCGTGCAATATGCCGGAGAGATCGCCATCGCATATCCACACGAGGGCGAGTGGTTTGTTGTCTTGGTCCATTTGCCTGTCCTTACTTAAGCATCCTTGTCTATAGGGTTCATGGCGCGAGGGGGCCTCTCTAAGAAGATGCAGACGATGCGAGTTCCGCGTAAATCTGTATGAGCTTCCGTGTGATAACCTCCCAATCGTATCGCGTCTCGACCAGCGCGCGACCTTGCGCGGCGACGCGCTGCCGCAACGCAGCGTCGTTGAGTAGCCGCAGCGTCTTCTCGGCAAAGCTCGCGGCATCGTCGGCGATGAAAATGTTCTCGCCGTCGTTCACGTCGATGCCTTCGCAGCCGATAAAGGTCGAGACAACCGGTCGCCCCAACGCCATCGCCTCCAGAATCTTGAGCCGGGTGCCGCCTCCGGCACGCAAGGGCACAACGCTAACGCTGCTCTGCCGATAATAGGGCCGTAGGTCCTCAACGCGCCCGGTGACGTGTACGCCATCCCCGGCAAGCGCCTCGACCTCCGGTTCGGGGTTGATACCGACGATCCAGAGTGCGGTGTCGGGCACTTGCTGCCGGATGCGCGGCAGTACGGCGCGGCAGAAAAAGGTCATCGCGTCGATGTTGGGACG
>CAZJBO010000420.1:0-2731 GCA_964544075.1 uncultured Anaerolineae bacterium | reverse complement strand
CGTGGTTACAAGGGTCGCCATCGCCGTCTTTGGCCGAACCGTCGGCACAGTCGTCGTGGTTACAAGGGTCGCCATCGCCGTCTTTGGCCGAACCGTCGGCGCAGTCGTCGTGGTTACAAGGGTCGCCATCGCCGTCTTTGGCCGAACCGTCGGCACAGTCGTCAACACATGGGTCGCCTTCGCCATCGTTGGCATAATCCGGGCAGGCATCTTCGCCGTCCGGGATGCCGTCACCGTCGCTATCGACAGTAGTGCCGGCCAATCCGCCGATATCCTCTGAGTTAGTCAAGACGACTACGCCGACTATCAGAATTATCAGCCCTATGACTACGATTGCAATCGTACGTGGGTTTCTCTCTAATGACACAGTTAATCCTCCTAAACTAGACAGTATCTTTGTAAATCAAGTATCACAGCCATGTGGCAAATAACCCCTCCTTGCAGATAAAGCAATAAGGTGAGGGGGCGAATCACTCTTCCTCTCCGGCGTAGCAGTTTAAGAGCAGCCAGAATAAATCAGAGCTTTTTAATCCGTCGCTCTTCTCCCAATCATCAGGGATATTAAGACTCTCGGTTTGATCTTCGGGTACGATGACATACAAATATAGCACGGGGTCGCTCAGGCTATAGGGGTCATCGTCTAGAGCGAGGCAGACCGATATTTTGTCCTCGACCGGCCCGGCTGCCTCGGCGTCGGCGATCGCCTCAATGCCGCTAAGATCGGGGATTTGCTCGCCGACCAATGCAGAACGTACGCTCACGAGCACGGCATCAACCGCTTGCTTGGAGTTGAGAAGGCTTTGGCGAATATCAAACAGGTCGAAGCTCTCAACTTCGCTGAAGGCATCGACAATCATGCTGTTGATATCTTCGTCCTCGGCATATTCTTCGACTATCCATGACGAAGTGTCATCAAGGGTAGCCAAATAGTAGCCGGTCTGTACATCAACGGCAGTACCGCGTTGGGGGATGATGCCGGCGCTTGCGAGCAGCAAACCGACCAATAAACCCAACGCCAAGCCACCAACCAACGCATAAATCTCTCGCCTCTTCATGACATTTACTCCTTTTTAGGATACACGATGCATTCGCCCGGAAAACATATGCACTCATTCACTTACGTCGCCGGTTTACCGGCAAATGGGTCGGAACGCGGCGCACGTACCCGGACGTTTTCGACCATCTGGAGGAACTTCGCGATCATATTTTGTATCTGGTCATCGTCGCTAGAGATCGTCACCTCTTGAAGCGCACGCTCGTAATTGCCTTGCACCATCCAGTTGATGGCATCCATGACATGCTCTAGGTAAACGGTCGAGTAACGCACACGGTCGGTGAGGTCACGCATCATCGCCAAACCAACCGAGGGCCGCTCTTCGAGGAAGCTGAGAAAATCCTGGCGGTGCAGGATGAGCAGCTCGATAGGGAGGAGTGCGGTAAGGTTGGTGGCGCGCGCGGCGACGGCTAATGCAGAGCGCGGGCGTCCATCTAAAAGCGCCAGTTCGCCGACAGTCTGGTATTGTTCATAGCAACGGAAGAGGATCGCATCGCCCTCTGCGTTGCGGAGATAAATACAGATGCGCCCCGACACGATCAAGTACATGGCGTCGCCCTCGTCATCTTGCTCGAAGATAACGTCGCCTTCTTGGTAAATTCTGCGCTCCATCGTGCCGACAAGCGCTTCAAGGTCGTCAGAATCGATGCCTTTGAAGATCGAGTCGCTTGAGTTTGCGAGCTGCTGAGCAAAGTTCCGCATACTCCTCCCCATCCAGTTTTATCTATGTAGGGAATCAGTCATGCTAATATTATATTACAATATTCATAAAACGCGCCCACCCCGATTCGTGCGGCACGCTGCCGGCTATTCGATCTGATCGAGGCGGGGCTGCTCACGCTCGCGCTGCTCCAAGACCCTGGCAAGCCGTCCGAACATCCCGCCGATGACCTTTGGGGTATTCTCCGAGACGGCCTCCGGTTCGAGCGTCAGAAGTGTAGCAGGCTCTTCTGCGGGAGCTGGTGCATGGGCAAATTCGGGCAGAGCGCTATATTCACCCTTAGCGATCTTGGTTGCCGAAGCGATGCTGGTCACCACGGCGTCGGTGGTATAGCGCACCTTTTCCGAGAGGTATTGCAACATCGCCCGGATGACCTGAGGACGGCTGCGGATAAACTTTTCGAACAATAAGCGCTTGAGCACCAAAACGGTGAGGGCACCGTCGGCACGCGCGCCCGCCGAGCGCGGTTGTCCGTCGAGCAGCGAAAACTCGCCTACAACACCGCCGGCCTCAAAGACGCGGAGGAGCTTTTCGTTGCCCTCTTGGTCTTCGGCATAGATGTTGATGCGTCCGCTCTCGATCATATACATCGCATCGCCATCATCGCCCTTGCGGAAAAGCGTATCGCCGTCCTGATAGTTCGAGATGCTGATGGCACGCGAGAGGTTTTCAAGGTTCTCCAACGACACCCGCGCAAAGATGCCGATGCGCTGCAAGCGTGCGGCGATATCGGTGATCTGCTCCGGCGTGAAGCTCTGGGCAAGTTCGCTCACCCGCATAAACAAGTCAAAGGTATGCACCAGAGTGTCATCATACGCGCCGATATCCTCCCCCATCGTGCTATGAAAAGCGTCGTCGTCGGAGGGGAACACGCTGTCAAGGTAGATGTTGATGTACGGGCCTAGCTTGTTGCGAATCTCGATGACCTCGGACTCAAGATCGTTGATCTCTTTCTC
>CAZJBO010000419.1:0-2752 GCA_964544075.1 uncultured Anaerolineae bacterium | reverse complement strand
AATCTGGCGAGGCTGCGCTGCGTGAGGGTATCACCTATACCTTTAAGACCGTCCCCTATCCGAGCATCTTGGAGACCGTCCCTGGAAACGGCGAGCGTGATGTATACCCCGGCGATGGAGTGCTTATCCTATTCGCCTCCCCGATGAATACCGAAACATTCCGCGATAAGGTCGTCATCTCGCCGGAGACCGAATGGGAGCCGAATGCTGAAGACGATCAGGTGTTTTATATTCAGTTTGCCGGCAAGCCCAACACCGAGTACACAATCACCTTCAAGGCCGGTGCGGAAGACATATACGGCAATGCCATAGCGAACGATTATGTCTTTAGCTATCACACCGGTGAGGTTGTGCTCTATCCGAGCGCCAACTTGGTGCGGCAGGGCGACTTTATGATAACCGGCGCATATCGCGAGAACACTCGTATCGCCCTTGCGGTGCAAGGCACCCCTACAACACACTTCACGCTCTACCGCGTGCCGTCCGATGTGTTATCGCAAACAGTCGAGCGCCGATATTATGACGACGAAACCAGTTGGGAGAAGCCGGAGAATATCATCCGCGAGTGGCAGCAAACCTTTGACTCGGAAGGCCAAGAATATGTCGTGAGGGATGTGATGTTGGCGTCTGAGGAAGGCGGCGCGCTGCCGTCCGGCGTCTATGGCCTTTCTTTGTACACCGATGACTATAATGAAGACTACCCCGAACGCTTCACCTTCGCGGTCGCCAGCGCTAACCTCGTCCTCAAACGCAGCGCCGATTCCGTCATGGTGTGGGTTACCGATATGGCGAGCGCCGCGCCGCTGCCCGGTGTAGACGTCTCGGTTTACACTTCGGATGCTCTTCTAGTCAGCGGCAAGACCGACGCAGACGGCGTGTTCCGCGCGTCCTTGAGCGCACGCAACCAAGACTTTATCTATGCCATTGCAGAAGGCGAGGACGTCTACGGCATATGGTACCTAGACTGGGCCTACAAGCTGGCCGACAGCACAACCTACCTATATACCGAACGCTCTATCTACCGCCCTGCCCAGACCGTTTACTTCCGGGGGGCGCTACGGGCACGCGATGATATGCACTATACCATACCGTCTGATCTGGACACCGTCCATATAGTCGCCGAGGTGAACGGGGGTGCACAGGTTATCTATGAAGGAGACTTGCCTCTTACAGAGTTCGGCACCTTCAGCGGGGAGTTCGACCTGCCCGAAGATGTCCAGCTTGGCACCGCAGTCATCCACACGGACATCCACACAGCCGGCGGCTCTTACGATAACGCTCGTATTAGCTTCGAGATCGCCGAGTTCCGTGTGCCGGAGTTCAAGGTAGATGTCACTGCTGCGCAAGATAGCATCATCCAGGGCCAGATGTTTAGCGCAATCGGTGCCGCGTCATACTACTTCGGCGGCGCGGTGTCGAATGCCGAGGTTTATTGGAATGCATATGGTCAACCGGGGTCTTTCTCCTACACCGGTCCGGGGCGCTATAGCTTTACCGAAGAAATGGACTGGGGCGGTTACAATTACGAATATTATAGCTTCGAATGGGTTAGCGTTGCCGAAGGCCGAGGCATTACCGATAGCAACGGCCAGATCATCATCCAGAGCGACAACACCAAGCCTGATTGGGAACTCAGACGCCCGATGGACATCACCATCGAGACCACCGTCACCGACGAGAGCAACCAGGCGATCAGTGGGCGCACGACGATCACGGCGCACCCTGCTAACCTCTATGTCGGCATCGGCATGGATAAATACTTCGGCAAGACCGACGAAGCGATGGACTTCCACCTCGTCACGGTCACGCCGGATAGCGAACCCATACCCGACAAGCGCATCGACCTGGTCGTGGTCGAGACGCGCTGGACGCGCGTAGCACTCGAAGGCGTCTATGGCCGTTATGACTGGAAAGTAGAAGAAATCGAAGTCGAGCGCGCCCACGTCGTCACGGGCGCGGACGGTACCGCTACCTATACCTTCACCCCGCCGCACGCCGGCATCTTCCGGGTGCGGGCCGAAAGCCTGGACGAGAAGGAACGCCCCAACAGCGCCTCTATGCGCCTCTGGGTGATCGGTGACCGTCCCGTATGGTGGGGGCGGCCCAGCGAGAGCCTCGAACTCCTGGCCGATAAGGAAAGCTACGCAGTCGGTGATGTGGCCGAAATCCTTATCCCGATCCCCTTTGCGGGCGGCAGCACTGTGCTGGTCAGCGTCGAGCGCGCCGGGGTCATCGACTATGAGGTGATGCAGGTCGAAGGCTCGACCCTGTTGTATAAGCTCCCCATTGTCGATGTTCATGTGCCCACCGTTTACTTCTCTGTGGTGCTGGTCAAAGGCATAGACGAGGAGAGCCTCAACCCGGATTATAAGGGAGGCGAGATAGTTCTAGAGGTCGTGCCGACCAAGTATGAACTCGATGTGAGCATTACCCCATCACGCACGGTTGCCCAACCGCGCGATACGGTCAGTTTCGACATCGAGACGCGCGACAGCACCGGTGAGCCGGTGAGTGCAGAGGTCGGCGTGGCGCTGACAGACCTCGCGATCCTTTCGCTGATGCCGCCGAACAGTGGCCCTATACTCGACCGCTTCTATGGGTCTCAGCAGAACTTTGTCAGCAGCAGCATTGCCATGTCTGCGCTGCTAGACCGGCTTACCGACGAATTTGCGCCGAAGCAGGATAAGGAGAGGGCGATGATGGCGCCCGGTATGCCGGCGCCTACGATGGTCTATACCAATGGCGCAGTTGC
>CAZJBO010000418.1:0-2754 GCA_964544075.1 uncultured Anaerolineae bacterium | reverse complement strand
CTCGCCATAGTCGCCGGTGGCGCGCAACAAGCCCTTCTCCACCAGCCGCGCCACAGTCTCGGTGGGCACGTCCTGGATGTAGCTCTGCCCGGCGTTGAGCATATCCACCTTCGCGGCAATCGGGTCAACACCGATAACGTGGTACCCGGCCTCGGCGAATTCGACCGCCAGAGGGAGACCAACGTAACCCAGCCCGGCAATGCCGATCACGGCGCTATGTTTCTCGATACGATCTAACAGTTGCTCTTTCATTTTGATGATACTCTTTTCAAACTTCACTTAACTCAATAAACGGGACAATTATAACCCTGCTATCAAAAGTCGGCGAGACGGGCAAGAAATATGCCTCACGGTTTGTACGCCGTCACAAAATATCCCAGCGGGTAATCGTCGGCGTTCCGATAGCGACCGCCCGAACGCCGCGTGATGAGTCGGTCGAGAGCAAACGCACACCGGACAGCCAGCCTCCGTACAATGCGCGTAGGCAGCATAAAGTCAATCTGCGCCAATGCCGCCGTCATCGCCCCACCGCCCAATGCTTCTACCACCACATCGTCAAAACCGACAGCGTCCAGCTTACGGCGCAGCGCATAAGCAGTATAGCGAAAGTAATCATACGGGTCGGCATGGACGCGCACCATGAACGGGACAAACAAATACAAGGCCCCGCCCGACCTAAGCACACGGTGCAGCTCCGACAAGGTGCGTTCGTGGTCATAGATGTGTTCGAGTAAATTAAACGCCAGGCAAGTGTGGAAGAACCCTCCCGCAAATGGGATGCCCCGCTCGACATCGGCGATCACGGAAGGCGACTTCGCCCGCGAGATGTCCACCGAATACACCGGCAGCTCCTCAAAGCCCGGAATGATCTTATGATAGCTGGCCGTGCCAACGCCCCCTGCCCCCAGGTCTAACACAGGAGGCAGAAGCGTCAGATGTGTGATGCGCGCGTTCATCCAGGCGCGCACCAGGGTCTTGCCGGACGCGAAATATCCGCCGACGTCTTCCATGTTCAATCCTCGTTCAACTCTCTTCAAATAATTGGACGAGTCGGTCCATGAGCCGATCAAGGCCGTGCGCCTCACGGGTGGCAGCGTGCAGGTCGGCGCCGATCTGTGCGCGCTGCTCCGGCGTCGCCCGGAGCAATGGTGCCAGGCGTGCCGCCAAACCCTCGACATCGTCGGGCGCGCCGATGCGCAAGGCATCGACGTGCGGGCCAAGCAAAGCGTCAAAGGCAGGGTTGGCAACGATGGTCGGGGTGCCACAAAGCATAGCCTCTAGCGCGGCCTTATCGAAAAGGCCGGGCGGGGCCAAGTTGAGCGCGACGGCGGCTTGCCGATATATGGCGGGCACAGCGTCGTAAGATACCGCGCCCATGAACCGGAAGCGGCCTTGCAAGCCATGCGCCTTGATCGCATCCTCCAGGGAAGCACGGTAGCTGGGGTGTTCGGGCGGCTCGCCCCCCACGATGGTGAAAGTGATATCGGTTATACCATACTGTGCTTCGAGCAAAGCGGCAGCTTCGATCATGGTGTAGTGATGCTTGATGGGCGAGAGCCGACCCAGCAACACGACCTGGGGCGGCGATGCTTCGGCGCGTGGATGGGCCGGACTAAACATCGCGGTGTCAACGCCGTGGCCCACGTATGTCACCTTCGCGCTCGCGATGGGGAATGTGCCCGGCACGGCGGTCACTATACGGTCGACGAGCGCGAGCGCGGCGCGCAGCTCGCGGCCCCGGTTGCGGTGGATGTACCAGAAGGTGATGCGCTTGCGGTGCAGACGGGCCAGCGGCGCGATCAACCAAACGTAGCGGGGGATCATGTGGCAGAAGACGGCGTCATGCCTGGGCACTTCGCGCCATGCCGCCCGATAGAATGCCGCGAGCTGTCCGATGCGCCCCCGGCCCTGCTCCTTGCCCATAGAGCGCACGGTAACATTGTCCGGCAGATTGGTCGGGCCGTACTCTTGACAGATAATCGTCAACTGCGCAACGTGCGCCGCGAGCGTGCGTACCCAACGCACCGCGAACCCGGCAGCAATGTCTTGCTCATCTATCTTACGTGTCGTCATCAACAAACGCATAGGCTCAGCGCTCCTTACGCAGCGCGACAGTTTCTCGCCACGCTCCGATAATGTCTCGCGTGAGGGTCTCACGGTCAAAGACTCGGCGGGCACGCGCGCGCGCCTGTTGTCCCATCCGGGCGGCGCGGCGGGGGTCGGCGAAGAGGTGCGCGATCTTATCGGCAAAGTCGGCAGGATCGGCAGGGCGTGCCAGATAGCCCGTCTCACCATCGACAATAGCAGCCTCAGCACCGGGGATGTCGGTACAAATCATCGGGCGCGCGCTCGCGGCAGCTTCGGCAAGCACACGGGGCATCCCCTCGTAATGCGAGCTGTGCACATAGGCGGTGCTAAGCGCATAATATGCCGGGAGCGCGGCATGGTCAACGCGCCCGGCGAAGATAAGCGCATCCCCCAACAAACGCCGCCCCTGCTCTTGCAAGGCACGCGCATAAACGGATGCGGCGAAGTTACCGACAAGCAGCAGCTTTAGATTGGGTATGCTCTGCCGCGCCAGACGCACTGCCTCATATAGCATAGGTAGGTTCTTTGCCTCGACCGGACGCCCCACCCACAAAGCGACTTGGTCGGCGGCCTGCAGCCCCAGCGCACCCCGCAGCGCAGCGATATCTGCTTCAGCGGTGGGCGCGAAGAAGCGGTCTAGATCAACCGGCACGGGGATGCAATAGA
>CAZJBO010000417.1:0-2754 GCA_964544075.1 uncultured Anaerolineae bacterium | reverse complement strand
CAACACAACGATGGCGTGCGCGCCCTTGAGACGCGCAACCGTTCGCCGGGTCGCCTCAACCAGACCGCCACCTTCCCGGAGGTAGTGCGCCACCAAGTGTACGATCACCTCGGTATCGGTCTCGGACGTGAAACGGACTCCCTCGGCACGCAGTTCGGCGCGCAGCGGGAGATAGTTTTCGACTATGCCGTTATGCACCACCACTACATCACCATCCATGCTGGTGTGCGGGTGTGCATTGCGCGTGGACGGGACGCCGTGCGTGGCCCAGCGCGTATGCCCAACCCCGATGTGGCCGTTTGTGGGACATGCATCAAGCAAACGGGCCAGGTTATCGAGCTTGCCCACCCCTCGGCGGAGGGCAAGCCTGCCATCCTGGATGACGGCCACGCCCGCCGAATCGTAACCGCGATATTCGAGCCGTTTTAAACCACCAAAGATCAACTGTGTAGCAGCACGGGGACCGACATAAGCGACAATACCACACATGAGAGTGCCTCCTAATATCGAGATACAGGCAGAGCGACGTCACACAGACACGACAGCATGACGGCAGAGCCGGTACTCAGGTTGTATTCTGCTATTCACTTGCTGTTTGCGACCCACCGCCCGCCGGTTTGCAATGCCGGGACCTTCCGGCAAAGTCACTTCGGCTGGCTTGCGCTTTCTTGGGGAAAATTAGGGTAGTGGGCAATACCCTGGCGGCATCCGCTGATCTCTCGATTTTCGGGGTCTACGCCCTTAGCCTCGCAACGAAGCGAGGAACCGCCACCTCGTCACCCCGACTGCGTCGGGGCCATGCGCTGATTCTCCCCAGTATAGTTTCGATACCGCCTCCTCTCCCTGTGCTTTATACTTATATTAACGATATTATACAAAAGAAGCCGCCCGGACACAAGAGGGAAAACCACAAACAGCGCAAGCGCATAAGGGGCAACGCCTGCAGTTGAACTCGCGGGCACACACCAACACTATGCACCTGTATCTGTTCACCTTGCCCCAACCCCTAACGTAAAAAATTTATCAGAACCACCAATTTTGTAACAGGCGTGGTTGACCCTCGCCGTTTAGAGAGTTAAACTCATGGCAAGGGGAAACACATGATAGCAAACAACATTCTGGCGACAATCGAGGGCGACGCAGCGGTCGAGGACGTTTGGATAGGGCTACATTGGACCGTTGTCACGCTGACAGATGGGCGCTCCGGCATGGCATCGACCCTATCGGAACCCCACGGCGAACACGGCAAACCGACGCTCGACGCGGCAGGCAAGCTGCATAAGCGCAGCGCACGCACCCTGGCCGCCTATGCAGACGGACACTCCGGCCCCGCAGCGAGCGTGGCTTGGGCCGCGATCAACGCGCTGACCTGCAACATGCTCGACCCGACAGAATATGCCGAGGTAAAACTCGATGCACTAGACTATCTGCTTGCACATGGCGCCGGTAAACATGTGGCGATCATCGGACACTTCCCGTTCACCGCGCACCTACGCGCGGGCGTGGGCGCCCTCTCGGTATTAGAGCTGGCCCCCCGCCCCGGTGACCTCCCCGCCACCGCCGCCCCTGAAGTGCTGCCGCGCGCCGATGTCGTGGCGATCACGAGCCTCACCCTGGTCAACGGCACCTTCGAGAGCCTGACCCAGCACCTCCGGCCCGGCGCGCGGGTGATGATGTTAGGCCCAACCACACCGCTCTCGCCGGTCTTGTTCGCACAGGGGGTGGATGTGCTATCAGGCGTACGGATAGTCGAACGCGCCGCACTGCGCCAGACCGTCATGCAAGGCGCAACCTTCCGGCAGGTGCGCGGGGTGCAGAAGGTCACCATCACCTGCCGCTAGATAGACTTCGTCAGAGATAGAGATAATAAGGAGTATGCACATGGCAACCCAAAAGATCGCTTTTGTCACCAACGACGGGAAGAAAATCAGCCAACACTTCGGACGCGCGCAGTACTACCAAGTGCTCACCATCGAAGACGGCAAGATCATCGCCGAAGAGCAGCGCGCGAAGCTGGGACACCAACAGTTCGGCGACCGACAGCACAATCATGGTCCACATGGTGATGGGCACGGCGCCGGGCGCGAAAGCGGCGAAGGCCACGGGATGCACTCGCGGGACAAACACATGAGTATGCTCGAAGCTATCGCCGACTGCGAAGTATTGGTCGCAAGGGGGATGGGACGCGGCGCATACATGCACCTGGAAGAGGCAAAGATCAAACCCTTCGTGACCGACATCACCGATATTCACGCCGCTGCCGAAGCATACATTGGCGGCAAGCTCGAAGACCATACTGAGAAGCTGCACTAGTAGCCGACAGCAACAGAAGGTCGAAGTAGTGATATCACGAGAGATGCTGTAATATGCCAATCTATGAATACTATTGCCCCGACTGCAACGTGCGTTTCAACGTCCTGCAGAAGATTCACGACCCGGCGCCGGAGTGCCCGCTTTGCGCCAACCCCGATGTCAAGAAGATGATATCGGCGGCGGCAGTGCTGCGCCCGGAGCGCGCGCACGAGGCCGCCTACCGCGCACGGCAAGCCGACATCGACCCCGGCGACCGGAAAGCTCTGGCACAATTCTTCCGCACACAGAGCACCGAACTCTCGCACCGCTTGGAAGGACAGCTTACCAGCTCCGACGCCTTCGCCGAGCTGTTGGCGCGCGTCAATAGCAACGCCAGCGACGACGATATGAAGGACATTGAGGATGCCCTGGTCGATGCGACCGGTTCGCCATACAAGATGG
>CAZJBO010000416.1:0-2758 GCA_964544075.1 uncultured Anaerolineae bacterium | reverse complement strand
GTACGCGGCGGGCTTGACGAACTACCAAAACGTGGCGTTGGGGATTCATCCCTACGGCTGGGGCAACCCGCCTTCAGAGACCTGTTGCAGCAGCGCGCGCGGCTGGGCGGATAGCCGCACGTTTTTCTTCTTGGATACGATCAACGATTACCGCGCCATTATGGAGGCGAACGGTGACGGCGCGCGCAAGATGTGGGCGACTGAGTTCGGTTGGCCGAGCTTTGATGGCTTTGGGGTCGCGCCCGACCCGGCCTTTGCATACTTCGACTATGTAAGTGAGTGGGACCAGGCACACTATATCGTTGAGGCTTTGGCGTATGGCGAGGCGCAGCCCTTCATCGAGAAGATGTTCTTGTGGAATATGAACTGGGCGGTCTTCCACGGAGTGGATGGCATCCAGCCGACCGAGCAGGAGGCGGGGTATTCCATCATACGGCCCGACGGTAACCCGCGCCCGGCTTATCAACTGCTACAGCAAGTGCCGAAAGAGGGTCATCCGGCGTTGACATCGCCGAACAATTAACCTATAGGGACGTCGAGGCCATAGGCACTCTCTTCGATCACCAGTGCCTATGGCCCCTCTTCGCGGGATGCGAGCGCGGCAAAACCGCGCAAATGCAGGTCACCTCCGCGTAGGCGGAGGTGTGGGAGTGTGGGGTAACCGAAAGGAATACCCCCGGCTCAAAGCCCCGTAACTTACCCCGCGCTGTTTTATGATGACTAGCTCAAATAATCCCTAAGCTGCCGACTACGTCTTGGGTGGCGCAGCCTCCGCAGCGCTCTGCCCTCGATCTGGCGGATGCGCTCGCGGGTGAGACCAAACTTCTGTCCGACCTCTTCTAGCGTATAGCTGCGCCCGTTTTGTAGGCCAAAGCGCAGCCGCAGTATGCGTGCTTCGCGCGGGGTGAGGGTGCTTAGGACCTCCTCGACCTTCTCGCGCAGAAGGTTGTCATATGTACTTTCGGTGGGGGTGGGGGTATTGTCATCCTCAATGAAGCTGCCGAGTTCACTATCCTCTTCTTCCCCGACCGGGCGTTCGAGCGAGAGAGGACGCCAGCTAACCTTGAGCATCCATTGTACTTTGCGCGGCTCGACATCCATCACAACCGCGATCTCTTCGGGGGTGGGTTTGCGTCCGTATTGCTGTTCGAGTTCGCGGGCGGTGCGATAGAGGCGGCGGATGCGGTCGCTCATGTGGACCGGTACGCGGATGGTGCGGCCCTGGTCTGCGATGGCGCGGGTGATGGTCTGCCGTATCCACCAGGTCGCGTAGGTGCTGAAGCGATAGCCCCGGCGGTAGTCGAACTTTTCGACTGCTTTCATCAAGCCCAGGTTGCCCTCCTGGATCAGGTCTAGGAAGGGCACGCCCCGGCCCATATACTTCTTAGCGATGCTGACCACCAGGCGTGTGTTGGCTTTGATGAGGTGTGCGCGGGCGTCTTGGCCGTCTCGTACCAAGAATTCCAGCTCGACCCGGCGGTCGGAGGTATACCCGTTGAGGTTGATAAGCTCTTGTTCTGCTTCGTGCCCGGCTTCCAGGCGCATAGCAAGCTCGACTTCTTCTTCGGTGCTCAAGAGGGGGACGCGCGCCATTTCTTTAAGGTACAGCCCTACCGTATCGTCCGAGGAGACGTCGCTGAGGTCAAATACACTATTGGTTTTATCATCGGCGCCGCCGAGTCGTTTCAAGTCGTCCGGGACGTCGCCGGCTTCGTCATAGATGTCTATCCCGGCGCCCTCTAGCGCCGATAGGAGTTCTTCGGTCTGTTCCATCGATTCGTCGTCGGGCATTAGGTCTAGGATGTCGTCGGTTGTCAGATAGCCCTTTGTGTCGGCCTTTTCAATAAGCGTTGATACCAGGTCCATTTCTTTTCCATCTCTATGCTTACGATTCGCGGTCATTGCCTATCCCCCTTGCTTGGTGAATGTGGCACTCTTATTGGGATGAAGACCGATCAATTGTGTGTTTGCATTTGCTTCAACACAGCAAAGCGTGGGTCGATGTTGTCTTGCTCACATGCACAGACGTCGGTGTTTAAGTCGGTGCCACAGCTTGGACACAAGCCACGGCACTCTGGCATACACACGACATGAATCGGCATGTGGACAATGGTCTCTTCCCTTAGTAAGGGCGCCAAGTCTAGAAACCCGTCTTCATAGACGGCAAACTCAGCTTGGGGGGTCGGTGGGAACACGAATATATCTTCGATTTCAAGATTGATTTGACGGCTAGTTTCCTTCAGGCATCGCACGCACTGAGATTTATAACCGGCAAGCAATTGTCCTTGAACCAAGATACCGCGCGCCGTCCGAGTCAGGCGCACATTCCCGCGCATATAGTCAAGTCTGGTATCGTCGAGGCGTATTTCCGGTACATCGAACGCGATCTCCCGGCTCGCGCCGGCAGCCTCATGTAGCAAAAAGCCAACGTTGATTTTTAACACGGTACTGGGTACGAAGTGATTGTTCAGGTACGACATGGCTGAGCCTTATTGTAATGGGTAGCTAGCCAGCTTATTGCGCCGGTGTTTATTAAAAACTCCCCGATGCGATGTAAAATTATAACAGCTTCAAACTTTAGTGTCAAGGGATGTATATTTTTCGACAATGGATAATTAATTGTTCTATATCTCAATCTCCTTGCATTATGCTTTTGAGCCTTAGGTATTCCCTTCGATCACCAAACCTTAGCTCCTGTTCCCTTTCTAAGCGCGGCCAAGCCGCGCAAATGCAGGTCACCTCCGCGCAGGCGGAGGTG
>CAZJBO010000415.1:0-2759 GCA_964544075.1 uncultured Anaerolineae bacterium | reverse complement strand
CAAGCCTTAATGCTCAAAACGCCCAACCACAGCAGCTTCTTGTCGTCCATCACCGGCGCGCCGACCTTTTCGCCATCCCACCATTGATACACAGACATATTGATCTGATAATCGGCAGTCTCCATAGGGTTAGGGAGGTACAGCGTGCGCTCTTCAATGTAATAGTGCCCCGGTTCCCATGTGCTGGTGGCATGTGGCGCGGCGGGCGGCCCGTCGGCTTGGGCAATCACGGCATCGTCGCGCATCACATACAGGCCGATGCTGTAATCTTGCTCTATCTCGTAGTCGGCAGAAAACCACAGGCGCACCCGCAGCGTTTCGCCCTCGTGTCTGACCAGGCGTCCCGGTGTGCCGATCACCTTCATGCCGTGGAAGCGCATCCCGTTGTCGAACAGGACGCCCTCGGCGTCGGGCGGTCCCTCATACAGTTGGAAGCGGTGATGTGCCGGGCCGAAAGCTATACCCTCAACCCGCCCCTCTTTGAGCGCCTGCTCAAGCCCCCAGTCTTGCTGTCCCTCGAACTTGACGTACCAGATGCGGCGATGTCCCCTCGGTGATGTCACGAACTGTAGCCCATTAGGGAAGTAGAGCTTGGTTAGGTAGTCCCATACCTCGTCGCTGTTGTAGTGCGCAAGGAAGTTAGGGTCGAGTAAAACAACATCGCCCCATTCTGCATACTCCGCCAGCTGCTCAAAGGCGCGCCCCATTTCGGTGTGATACCGGTAGTTATCGGAAGGGATAGGGGCAAACAGCATGACGATCATCACCAATGCCGCGCCTGCCGCGCCGCGCTGCGGCAGGTATGATAGCCCCCATCCGATCCATAGCATAATGCCCAGCAGTGCCCACCATGAGTAATCTAGACCGGCGAACCCCAAGACCGGGTTGAGGATATACATAAGGGTGAAGCCGCCAAACCCCCACACAAGCAGCGCGGCGCTTGGCGTGCGCAGCGGGCGTTGTTTGCGGAGGAGGCAAAGCGTGGCGATGATGAAAAGCCCTCCCCACAGCACGAGCAGATGTCCGGCAGCATCGGTGAGGTTGTGCAGAAGCGCTTGTGGGAAGGGCGCCAAGACGATCTGGCGCACGGCCTCGGTGCGCCGGAGCGCCGTGCTTAGGATGTGGTTAATCTGAGGGAAGGCCAGCGGAAGAGCTACCGTGCCCGGCAGCCACCAGCGCCATATCTTGCGAGGGTACACAAGCAGCGTGTACAGCCCCAACATCATGTAGACAGCAAAGCTGAGGTAGATGATGTAGAACATCAATGCCATGCATACGCCCAGCGGCAGTGCGCGGCGGAAGCTGGGGTGGTCGAAGTAGCGTATGGTGAGCCACAGCGCGATGGGCATCAGACCCATCAAGATTGCGTGGCCGCGCATCTCGATGCTGCTCAGTAGATAGTAGGCGGGTGCGGCATAGGCGAGCGTGCCCAACAGCGCGGTGCGTTTGTCTTGCAGGCGCTGCATGATGCGGTAGATGAAGCTGCACCCCACCATGAAGACCAGCACCGAGAGGTAGCGTAGGAAGATTATCTCATCTCCGACCAGGCCACGCCAGGCGCGCAGGCTTAAGAAGTACAGCGGCGGCCAGTCGTAGGGCGTCCATGCCAAGATGTCGTGTGGGCTGCCGAGCGTCTGCCACACCGACCAGACTTCATCGGTGTCAACGGGCGTGCCGATAGGGGCGCTGCTGCTGTAGGGGAGGCGGGTGATGCGGCTGGCGGCGATGAGCAGCAGCAGGCCGGCGGCGAGAAATAAATGGCGCCGAAAGCGAGAAGCATAAGCGTGATGTTTTGCGGCCATGATCTTTCTAAAGCTCTTCCAGTTCCGGGTAAACGTCGCGCAGCGCCGCGACCATCTGTGTTTTATATGAAAGCGCGGCGGCCTCGGTATATGCCTCAAAGCGGAGGCTCAATACTTCCTCGGTACCCGATGCGCGCAGCAGCCCCCAGCCTTCTTCAAAGATCACCCGCACCCCGTCCACATCGACCACCGGGTATTTGCCCTTGAACGTTGCCTTCACCGCTGCGATGACCGAGGCTTTCTTGGCGTCGGGGCAGTGGGGGCGGTATTCTGGCGTGAGGTACATCTGTGGCAGCGCCGCGATCTGCGCCGAGAGAGGCCCCTCACGCCGCGCGAGCAGCTCGACTACCCGCCCGGCGGAATACATCCCGTCGTCAAAGCCGAAGTAGCGGTCGGCAAAGAACATGTGCCCGCTGCTCTCCCCGCCGATGATGGCGCCTTCTTCGCGCATCTTGGCACGCACCCGCGCGTATCCGGATTGCCACATCACCGGGCGTCCGCCACAAGCTCGCACTACGTCGAAGAGCACTTGGCTGGAGAGCACGTCTGCCACTACCGCTGCTCCCTTGTGGCGTGCCAGCACCGGTTGGACCAGCCACGCTAACACGCGGTCTGCGCTGATGAGCCGGCCTTGCTCATCCACCACGCCCACCCGGTCGGCATCGCCATCAAAGGCCACGCCCAGGTCGGCGCCCAGCTCCAGCACCTTTGCTTGCAGGTCTCGGACGTTGGCGGCCTTCTCAGGGTTGGGGTGATGGTTCGGGAAGTCGCTGTCTAGGTCGCAGTAGAGTGGGGTTACGTCGTGGCCCATCATAGCGAGCAGTTCGGGACCATATGGCCCCCCCATGCCGTTGCCCGCGTCTACCACGACCTTGAGCCGACGCTTGCCGGGCCAGAAGCCCCCGGCGAGCTGTGTCATATATAAGTCGTTTACACCTTCCACGTCGCGGCAGGTGC
>CAZJBO010000414.1:0-2762 GCA_964544075.1 uncultured Anaerolineae bacterium | reverse complement strand
GCCGGTCCACCGCCGCCGCGCCCGCCGCGTCACCGTCGTAGAGGGTGCGCGTTACTTCCTCGGCCAATGCTGTCAACTGTTCGGCGTTCGCCAGCCGGGTGCGTTCCTCTCGCAGCGCGGCATCCTCCCCCACTTGGGGCGCGGCGGTGTTGATCTCGTCTATCTGAAACTTGAGCAGGTCGGCACGTCGCGCCAACGCCGCCTCGTCGGTGAGCAGGGCGTCAAGCTCGCGGCGCACCATATCCAGCCGGCGCACCGAGGCGGCAAGTTCCCGGCGCGCCGCATCAAGGCCGGCGTAGCGGTCGAGCAGGTTGATGTGCTCACGCGGGCGCAGCAGCGAGAGGTGCTCGCTCTGCCCGTGGATGTCAACCAGGTGTGCGCCGATCGCGCGTAACAGCGCCGCACGCACGGTCACCCCATTAACACGGCAGACGCTGCGCCCATCGGCGCGCACCTGGCGCGTTAGGGTCAGGAGGTGTGCATCGTCGCCTTCCAGGTTCTCGCGTCGCAGCAGAGGCGCGACCGGGTGCGCTTCTTTGAGGTCGAACAGGCCCTCGATCACGGCGCGCTCGGCGCCGGCGCGCACCATCGCGCGGTCCGCCCGCCCGCCGAGCAGCAAGCCTACCGCGTCGATGAGGATGGATTTGCCTGCGCCGGTCTCGCCGGTGATGACGTTGAGGCCGGCAGAGAGCTTAAGCTCCAGGCTATCGATGATGGCGAAGTTTTTGATGCGCAGTTCTATCAGCATACCTAACGTCCATAGCGGAAGCGCGAAGCGGCGGTCACGGCGGCTAACACGGCGTAGAGCAGCACGTTGGCGAGGTCCCAGAACGATATGGCCTCGGAGAAGGGGATGTTCCATTCGGTGGTCATCTGCAACCAGTGTGGCAACAGCACGAGCAGGAGGTATGGCAGAAGGCCGGTTGCTGTCGCCAGGCCAATGATGATCCAGGTATAGCGCCCGCGCCGCCTACCGATGGCGCGGTGTACCACCTCCGAGATCAACCCGCCGGCAGGGACGGAGAGTAACAGGATTATCAGCAGGGAGCCTATCCCCATCAGCACGCTGCCGATGAACGCGCTCATGATGAAGCTCAGCCCTGCCGCGATGAGATAATCGCGGTGGCCGGCGCTGAAGAACACGTTTTGTTGTTGGTGCACACACTGCTTGCAACGATAACCCACGGGGGTCTGTATGGCACACCGGGTGCACATCGGGCGTCCGCAGCGGTTGCAGCGCAAGGAAGTCTCTACGTTGGGGTGGACTGTACAGTAGAGCACGGTGTCTTCGGTCTCGGTGCTGTCGTCGATCGTCTGGTCTTTTGTTGTCATCGCTGTTTACCTGACCCTGATGATAATTGCTTCGGTTCCATCCGGTCTAATATCGAACGATAGAAGTAGGTGCGCTCGCCCACGCGCACAAAGCGGCTGGCGTGCCGGGTGGCCTGGATCACGACGCGGTCGTGGTTGGCGAGCGTGCCGAGCATCTGTCCATCTACGGCGAGCATGGCCTCGTGGCTACAGTGTATGACCACCTCGATGATGGCATCGCCGGAGAGTACCAGCGGGCGCGAGAGGCTCAGGTGGGCGGCAACCGGCACGATCTCGACATTGTGCAGCTCCGGCGGCAAGATCGGGCCGCCCACCGCCAGCGCGTATGCGGTAGAGCCGGTGGGGGTGGCGACGATTAGGGCGTCGGCGCGATAGGTCGTGGTCCATGCGCTGTCGATGTAGGTTTCGAATTCGACCAAGCGTGCCATCGTCCCCCGGCCCATCACCACGTCGTTGAGCGCCTCGTCGTGGCAGACTTGGGTATCGCCCCGCAGCCACGTTACGTCGAGCATCAAGCGCTCTTCGATCCAATAGTCGCCTCTGAGCACCGCCGCCAGGCTTTCGGTCCAGCCGTGTGGGTCGAAGGCGGTGAGGAAGCCCAGGTGTCCCATATTGATGCCCAACACCGGCACACCCCACACTGCCGAGGCGCGCGCGGCGCGCAGCATGGTGCCGTCCCCGCCGATGCTGATGACCATATCCCAACCTTCGGCGTGTTGGTGCACCGTTTCCCGGTCCCATTCGTGCAGCGCGATTGCCGTGATGCCTTGTTTCTCCAGCCACTGCACGATCTGGTGTGCCAGATATACGGTCTCTTGCCGGTGTGGGTGGGGTAGCAGGGCGATACGGCGGAAAGCATGGGCCGGCTCATCTGTCACGGCGTGGTATCTCCGTATGGCACATTATATTCGGGTGTGGGCTGTCGAACAAAGATCAAGAGTCTGGGGCAGGGCGGGGCGATACACTGCGTTGTCCGTGTGTTTGGCACAAGTCCCGGCGAATTGTGTACGGCCCGGCCTGTGGGCTGTGGGGAGGATGAATCGGAGGGCGCGGCGTCTCGCCACAAGTTGTTCATGCACCTGCTCCGGTTCTAGTCGTCGGGCAATACGACATCTTCCGCTTCGCAGTATATCAAGGTCTGAAACTCGGTGTGGTAGCTATATGTTGTGTCGGCGGCGCGCAGCAGCAAGCGGTATCCGTATACCTCGATGTCTTCATATTCCCGGTCGTCTTGTGGGCAGCCCAGGCTAGAGTCGGGCCAGATGATGTCCGTCCATTCCTCTAGGGTGATCTCCTCCGGGTCGATGTCCAGGCGTGCCGCAAGGTCGGCGCGTGCCCGGCGATAGAAGGCGTCCACCACGGGGTCGGATGCGCCGTCGGCGTCCGGTGCGAGCACAAAGGTCGCCGTCACCGGCACGAGCGGCGCGGTG
>CAZJBO010000413.1:0-2769 GCA_964544075.1 uncultured Anaerolineae bacterium | reverse complement strand
TTCCGGTGCGCGCGTGTATAATAGCGTGTATTACGGCCTCGCGCACAAGGGACACACAATATGCTGACCGAAACCGAGCAGCGCATCTTTGACCTTCTTCAAGACATCCAGCAGATACCCGGCCTTGCCTACATCAAGCGCCTGTTCTGGACCGAACTCAACTACGACCACGTCAATGAGCCTATCTCGACCCGTGGGTGGCCGGAGTCGGCGACCGACGCGCTGGCCGATGATCCTGTCCGGTTGGCCGAACACCGGGGCAAGTTCGGGCGTTTCGACATCATCTACTGTCGGCTGTGCGACGCCTTGCTCATCACGCCGCAACGCCCGGTAATCAACCGCTTGCTCGACGAATATCCGCACGCGCTCTACATCTTCAGCGACAACGCACAGACAAACTGGCACCTGGTCAACGTCAAATATGACAAGGACGTGCAGACGCGACGGCTTTTCCGGCGCATCACCATCGGCCCGCACGAACGCTTGCACACCGCCACCGAACGCATCGCCATGCTCAACTTAGCCTCCATCCGCCCGGATTTGTCCGGGCTGTCGCCGCTGATGATACAGGCGCGGCACGACGAAGCCTTCGATGTGGAGGCGGTCACGCGCGCCTTCTTCCACGCTTACCGCGACGTGTTCGAGTTCGCCGAAGCGCAGATCACAGGCATCGACAACGCCGACGCAAAGCGCATGTTTACACAAAAGCTCTTTAACCGGCTGATGTTCATCGTTTTCGTAGAGCGCAAGGGCTGGCTCTCGTTCAACGAGAATAGAGCCGAATACCTAAGAGCGCTGTGGCAGGACCACCGGCGCGAGAAACGCACCGACCCCGACGCCAACTTCTACCGCGACCGGTTGAAGCTGCTGTTCTTCGCCGGGCTGAACACATCAAACGACGTGAACATCGTCGGCATCAAAGGGGGGAGCGGCTTTCTACAAGAGCGCATCGGGGCCATACCTTACCTCAACGGTGGGTTGTTCGAAGAGGAAGACGACGACAGCGACCCGGTCATCTCTGTGCCCGACGCCGTGCTCGAACGCGCCATCGACAAACTGTTCTATCGCTATAACTTCACCGTCAACGAGAGCACGCCGCTCGACGTGGAGGTCGCCGTTGACCCGGAGATGCTCGGCAAGATATTCGAGGAGCTGGTCACCGGGCGGCACGAGAGCGGCAGCTATTACACCCCCAAGCCGGTCGTCTCGTTCATGGGGCGCGAGGCGTTGAAGGGTTACCTGTTGACCGCGTGCCCGCGCGAGAACCCCGACGCCATCGCCCGCTTCGTTGATGCGCAGAACCCCGACCGCCTCCGCGCGCCCGAAGCGGCGCTGGACGCGCTGCGTGCCGTCAAGATATGCGACCCCTCATGTGGCAGCGGGGCCTACCTGCTCGGCATGATGCGCGAACTGCTCGACCTACGCAATGCCCTGTTCCACGTGCGCCGGGTTGACCCACTCACCGACTATGCGCGCAAGCTGGAGATTATCCAGAACAACCTTTACGGCGTTGATATTGACCCCTTCGCCGTCAACATCGCGCGGCTGCGGTTGTGGCTCTCGTTGATCGTAGACTTTGAGGGCGCGGTTCCGCCGCCGCTGCCTAACCTGGACTTCAAGATCGAGGTGGGCGATAGTATCCTCGGCCCCGACCCCTCCGACGGGTTGATCGTGGATATGTTCCGCAAGCAAGAGGTCGAGAAATACCTACAGCTAAAAGCCGACTACATGCGCGCGCATGACGGCCAGAAGCGGACATTGCGCAAACAGGTTGTGGCACAGAAGAAGGAAATTGCGACCTGGACGCCGGGAACGGGCGAGGGGCAGGGCTTCGACTGGCTGGTTGAATTTGCCGAGATATTCATCAACGTGGAAGAGGAGGGCACGAACGGCTTCGACATCGTGATTACCAACCCGCCCTACGTGCGGCAAGAACTTATCAAAGATATCAAGCCGGCGCTGAAGCGCGTGTATGGCAAGCTCTACAGCGGCACGGCTGACCTCTATGTTTACTTCTACTACCGCGCATGGCAGCTGCTCAAGCCGGACGGCGTCATCGACTTTATCTCTTCCAACAAGTGGCTGCGCGCCGGCTATGGGAAGAAACTGCGCGCCCATGTTGCTGCAACCGCACGGATTCTCAGCATCACGGATTTTGGAGAGTTGCCAGTCTTTCAAACGGCTGCGACTTTTCCAATGATTTTTGTAGCTCAAAAGAGTCGAGCAATGAAAGATTTTATTTTTACGCAAGTGAAATCGCTTAACCCACCGTACCCTAATGTCTACCAAATTGTGCAAGATGAGGGACAACTTCTTTCAATAGGTGCCATTAAAGGGGAAAGATGGATGCTTATGCCCCCTGCTAAAGCAGCCACCTTGCACAAAATGCGAACACTAGGCCAGCCCTTAACTGAATATGTGAATGGAAAATTCTATCGCGGCGTTATAACAGGGCGTAACGAAGCATTTGTGATTGACGAGGCGACCCGCGCCCGGCTGATTGCCGAAGACCCGCGCAGCGCCGAGGTGATTAAGCCGTGGCTGCGCGGGCGGGATGTGAAGCGGTGGCGCGTGCAAGAGCGAAAGCAATATTTGATCGGTATCCAAAACAGCGGCGATGCTGATGCAAATAATCCGTGGGGAGACGCCGAGACTGAAGAAGAAGCCAAACAAATCTTCGAGAGAACCTATCCGGCGATAGACGCACATCTCAGTCAATACGAGGACGTCTTGAGGCCGCGTCAAGATCAAGGACGCTTTTGGTGGGAG
>CAZJBO010000412.1:0-2774 GCA_964544075.1 uncultured Anaerolineae bacterium | reverse complement strand
CCAACCCCGCTTGCCTTGATGCCGCCCATCGGCACATCGTAGCTGCTGTAGATCAACATTACTTCGTTAACGTTCACCGTGCCGCTCTCGATGCGCGCGGCGACGGCCTGCCCCCGTGCCAGATCGCGCGTCCATACGCTGGCGTTTAGCCCATACTCCGAATCGTTCGCCGCCGCAACAGCTTCTTCCACCGAGTCCACCTTATACACCGATACCACAGGCCCGAACGTTTCGTCGCGTGCCACCGCCATCTCCGGCGTGACACCCTCCAGCACGGTGGGGGCATAGAACAGCGGGCCAACATCGGGGCGTGGCTCGCCTCCGGCGCACACTCGCGCACCTTTGGCCCGTGCCTCCTCGACGTGTGCCGTCACAATCTCCATTTGTGCCGCCGAGATAAGGCTACCCATCTCGGTATCGAAGTGCGGCGTGCAGCCCAGCCGGATCGCGCGTGTTTTCTCGGCCAGGCGTGCCATGAACGCATCGTAGATCGGGGCCATCACATAAGCACGCTCGATCGCGATGCACACCTGCCCGCAGTTTGAAAATGCACCATCGAGAAGGCCATCGGTCGCGGCCTCAATATCGGCATCATCGAGCACCAGCATTGCGTTCTTGCCGCCCAGCTCCATGCTATAGGGTATCAGACGCTCGGCACAGCGTGCCGCCACCTTCCGGCCTACGGCAGTGCTGCCGGTAAAGCCGATAAAATCTGCGTGGTCGATCAGTGTATTGCCAAGCGCGCGCCCGCTGCCCGGCACGATCTGTAATAAATCGGGGGGTAAACCGGCTTCGGCAAGCGCTACTGCACCCCATAGCGCGCTCAGCGGCGTGAGGCTGGCAGGCTTGATGACAACCGCGTTGCCGGCCAGCAGCGCGGGCACAGCCTCGGCGATGGTTAGGATAAAGGGGAAGTTCCAGGGCGAGATTATCCCTACCACGCCGAGCGGGTCGTAATGCAGCCGCGCCGACGTGAAGAAGGGATAGCCGCCACGCCGTCGCTGCGGTTTGATGTGTGCGGCTCCGTGGTGAGCGTAATACTGAATCGTGCCGGCCACGACCACCACCTCGGCCAAAGTATCGCGTCGGCTCTTGCCGGCCTCCGACTGGATCACATCCATGATGGCGTTAGGGTCGGCGATCAGGCGTGCGCGGAAGCGCAGCAAGATGCGCGCGCGTTCCTTATAGCTCAGCGCGGCCCAGGCGGGCTGAGCAGCACGTGCACGCGCTACGGCATCGATAAGGTCTTTGGGTTCGGCGGTCGTCACCGTGCCGGACGGTGACCCGGTGGCCGGATTTGTGATCTGTATTTTGTTTTTGAGGTTCATCTTTTGCTCTTATATTTCTCGCTTGCGCGCATATTCCTCTACCACCGGTGATGATGAGAGCATGGCGGGGGGGCGGGGTTGTAAGCTCTCTTTATCAGCATCTTTGCGTGTTTTGCGACCATTGTTTTGGGCGCCTTTTTGTGCTGCGTCTACCGCGCAGGGCAGGCTCAGTTCGTAGGGTGGGTAAGCCACGCCCCACTCGGTGACGATGCCTGTGATGTAGCGGTGTGGTGTTACGTCAAAGGCGGGGTTGAGCGCGGGGTAGCTCTCTGGCACAATGGCCTTGCCGAAGGGCGCGCGCACTTCGGCAGGGTCGCGTTCCTCGATCGGGATGTCGTCGCCCGAAGCGAGGCTGAGATCGATTGAAGAGGTCGGCACCACAGGGTAGAAGGGGATGCCGTTGGCCTGTGCAACCACGCCGAGCTTATATGTGCCGATCTTGTTGGCAATGTCGCCATTGGCGGCAGCACGGTCTGTGCCCACGAACACGATATCGACTTGTCCGGTGCGCATATAGTGTCCGGCGGCGCTGTCGGCGATGATGTGGAAGGGCACTCCGTACTGTGTCAGTTCCCAGGCGCTCAGACGTGCGCCTTGTAGCCGGGGGCGTGTTTCATCTAGCAGCACGTGTATCTTCTTGCCTTGCTCGTGCGCCATACGGATCACGCCCAGCGCTGTGCCATAGTCCACCGTGGCGAGCGCACCGGTGTTACAGTGGTGTAGGATGGTTGCGCCATCCTTCACCAGGGCAGCGCCATGTGCCGCCATGCGCTTGTTAATCTCGACGTCCTCATCGGCCATGCGTTGCGCCTCGTCGAGCAGTGCTTGGCGGATGGCCTCAGGGCTGTCAAGAGCCGCATCTTGGGCGGTGCGGAGCTGCCGAGCAATTGCCCAGACCAGGTTAACGGCGGTAGGGCGTGCACGGTCGAGCACGTGCGCGGCGGTTTCGAGGTCATTGAGCATCTGCGCGCGGTGCTTTGCCTTGCTCTGTTGCGCGGCAAGCGCCATCCCAAAGCCGGCGGCTGCGCCGATGGCGGGCGCGCCCCGTATCGCCATATCGGTGATTGCGCGGGCAAGCTCTCGATAGTCGTCGAATTGCAAATGCACAAGCTCCCAGGGCAGCTTGCGCTGGTCGATCATCTGTACCTGGGCGTTTTTAGTCCATTCTACGGTGCGCACGGTGGTTTTTTATTCCTCTTTTTCTTTTGTTGGCTCTTCTTGTTGCGCGTCTTCTGCCTCGGCGGGTTCCGGGGAAGGCTCCGGCGGCATCTTGCCTTTGCGGTTATAAACGATCCGCCGCACAGCCGCCGACATGCGGGCGCGTGCGATGTAGAAGAACACACCGCCCAACGTGCGCCGCCGTGACCCGTCGGAGGTCATGATACCGTCGGCAGCCTCGATCTCTTTTGCCTCTTGCACGAGCGCCTGGGCAAAGCGGAAGCCGCA
>CAZJBO010000411.1:0-2775 GCA_964544075.1 uncultured Anaerolineae bacterium | reverse complement strand
GGGGCGCCTCACCGGTGACGACGGCCCGTTTGACAACCTGGAAGATTTCCATACCAAGCTCTTGCGCACCCGCAAAACGGCACAGGAATAGCGGAATAGTAATGACAACCATCGTCGTCATCCCCACCTACAACGAGGCTGACAACCTCCCCGCCATCAGCGATGCGCTCTGGGCGCTGCCCCTCCCCGACCTCTCAATCTTGGTCGTGGATGACAACTCTCCCGACGGGACCGGGCAGATCGCCGAAGAACTCAAAGCTGCCCACCCCGGCAAGCTCGAAGTCATCCACCGCAGCGGCAAGCTCGGCCTCGGCTCTGCTTACCTGGAAGGCTTTCAACGTGCCCTCGATATGGGCGCAGACCTGATCGCGCAGATGGACGCCGACTTCTCGCATTCTCCCAACTATCTCCCCACAATGGTCGAGCTGGCCCGCGATTATGACTGGGTGATCGGCTCGCGTTATGTCAAAGGCGGGAAGACCGACGAACGTTGGGGCTTTGGGCGTTGGCTGTTGAGCTGGTTTGCCAACAGCGTGTGGGTGCGCCTCATCCTGCGCACCGGGGTCAGAGATGCCACCGGCGGATATAAAGTCTGGCGCGCGACGACCCTACGCGGGTTGGGTATGCACCGTGTCCGTTCGAGCGGGTATATCTTCCAAACCGAGATGAATTACGTAGCCGAGAAGCTCGGCTATACGTTTATCGAAACCCCGATCTACTTTGAAGACCGGCGCATCGGTCAGAGCAAGATGGATATGAAGGTCAAGGTTGAAGCTGCGCTGCGCACCTGGCAGGTGTGGTGGCGGCACCGACACCTGACGCCGGCGATGCGCGCAGAATAGAAGCCCAGGAAGTTGAACATAACAGGGCACAGAGGCATTCCTCTGTGCCCTGTATGGTTTAAGCCTGAAGAGCGCTAGTCTTTATCGGGGTCGCTCTTGCTCAGCCGCACCCCATCAACCCAGCCATCCAGCGTCTGGGTATCGACGTAATACCACCAGCTTTCGGTATCGAAGTTGTACGTGATGCGCTTCACCTGAGGGCGCGTATCGGCCTCAAGCGTGCCGAGCGGTTCGTCTGCGTCGTCGGAGGTGGGTAGCTCGTATACCTCAAGCGGCGCATCGCCGATGATGTATGCCTCGTCATAGCCGATGAGACGCGACTCGGGGCCGGGGAAGACCTCGTCCGGCTCTTCGGTCACAAAGGCGTCTGCCTCGACCCAACCCCGGAAGTCTTTAAGCTCCAGCCAATACCAGAAGCTCTGTGATGAATCCATCCAGAAGACATCCTCGATCATCACTTCGACGCCTGCCGGGAACCACATCACCGGTTCACCCTGATCGGCATCGTAGAGCAAAGAGACCAGCTCGCCCGGCTCACCCGCTACCCACACATGGTCGCGGTCCTCGACGAGGGCTTCTTGGGCGGGCTTGGTGGGGCGCGGCCCCCATATTCTGCGGCGGGCATTCTGTGCCTCACGCTCCAGCGCATAGAAGTACTGTGTATACTTAACGTCCGGCTCGTAGGTGCGCACATGGGCGAAGCCCTCGCGTACCAGCTCGGCGTTGATGAAAACCTCGTTGCCGTCCTCGTCCTCTACGAAGATGTAGCGCAGCAGCCGGTTATAGATATCGCGGTCGGTGATGTCTTTCTCAAGGATGACCGTATCGCCCTCTTTAAGGAACTGTCGGACAAACTCGGTGGCCTCGTAGCCCCAGTAATCTGCGCCTACGTCCGGGTGATGGGTTTCGGGTGTATCGATACCGATGAAGCGCACCCGGTATTCCAGACCATCGTCTAGCTCCACCACGATGGTATCGCCATCGGTGACGTGGACGAGGCGTGCTTCTTCGCGCTCGCCGGGGATGGGAGTTTCGGTTGGGTCGGCGTCTTGGGCAAGCGCTCCGCCGGTGGCGAAGCTGATGCTCAGGGCGGCCAGCGTGAGTAGAGTAAACAGAGCAAGCAACAAACTTGTGCGTCGCATAGGGTTCCTCCTCCTGATGAATAGCTATCGTGAGCACAAATCGCGCGCAGAGTATACCAAACAACCGGGTGGAGCGAAGTAGGGTGTGGATCGCCGTTGTCATAATGGCCGCGCGTCTGGGACCACAGCACTACACAAAGTGGACGAACACCTGGTTGCTTATCAGGCGGGCGCGCGGCGTGAGGCGTACCGCGTCGCCGGCGTGCTTTTCAAGGAGGCCTTGCGCGACCAGTTTGTCCAGTGTCGGCCCGTATACCTCCCACATATCACGCCCAAAGCGTGATGCGAAGCGTGGCCCCGAAACCCCTTCATCTGTCAGGCGCAGCCCCAAGATCATAAACTCGGCCATCTGCTCGGCGGTGTCCATCTTATATACTTCATCCACCGCAGACGGCAGGGGAAGCGGCGCGTCTGTGCCCTGCAGGTACCGGTCTACATCGGCTACGATGCGGTAGCGCACCCCGTCTATACAGCCGTGCGCACCCGCGCCGAAGCCAAGATAATCTCTGCCTCGCCATACGTGCAGGTTGTGTCGGCAGGCCATGCCGGGGCGTGCCCAGTTCGACAGCTCGTATTGGACCAGCCCGGCCCTTGCTAACATCATGCCGGTTGCATCGTACATATCGGCCATGCTGTCGGCATCGGCGATAACGGTTTGGCCGCGTTTGATCTGACGCGCCAGCGGAGTGTCCGGCTCTACCGTGAGCGCATAGGCCGAGACGTGATCCGGCCCCCACCTCAAAACCCGTGCCAGCGATGTGCGCCAGCGGGCCAGGTCTTCGCCCGGCAGC
>CAZJBO010000410.1:0-2781 GCA_964544075.1 uncultured Anaerolineae bacterium | reverse complement strand
CGCTTCCCCTCACCCCCTATCCCCCTCTCCCTCGCCGGGGCGAGGGGGAACCGGAACGCGCGCGGGTTTTCTCCCCTCGCCGGAGCGAGAGGGAACCGGAGCGTGCGCGCGGGTTTTCTCCCCTCGCCCCTTGAGGGAGAGGGGCCGGGGGTGAGGGGCTTCAGATAGTTACATACAATATAAAAGGATGAGAACATGACCAACATCTCGATTGCCCATCCCCTGATCGGCGCAGCCGAAAAAGAGGCCGTGATGCGCGTCTTGGATTCCGGATACCTGGTGCAGGGGCCGGAGGTTAGCGCGTTCGAGGCGGAGTTCGCCGCCTACCACGACGCCAAGCACGGCGTCGCAACCACCAACGGCACCACCGCCCTAACCGTAGCGCTGATGGCAAACGGCATCGGCGCCGGTGACGAGGTCATCATACCCTCGTTCACCTTCGTAGCGACCGCCACCAGCGTACTCGGCACCGGGGCGCGCCCCGTCTTCGTTGATGTCGAGGACGCGACCTTCTGCATCGACCCAAACGCCATCGAAGCAGCCATTACTGCGCGCACAAAGGCCATCATGCCGGTTCACCTCTATGGGCACCCCGCCGATATGGACCCCATTAAAGCCATCGCCGATAAGCACGGCCTTAAGGTCATCGAGGATGCAGCCCAAGCGCACGGCAGCATGTATAAGGGCCGGTATGTGGGCGCGTGGGGGGCGGCGGCCTTTAGCTTCTACCCCAGCAAGAACATGACCACCGGCGAGGGCGGTATCGTCATCACCGATGATGACGCGCTGGCCGAGCGTATGCGCATGGTGCGCAACCACGGCATGAACACCCGCTACTACCACGAACTCATCGGTTATAACTTCCGCATGACCAACATCTGCGGCGCGATCGGGCGCGTGCAGCTAAAGAACCTGGCCGAGTGGAACGCAAAGCGCATCGCCAACGCCGCCTACTTCTCCACCCACCTCACAAGCGTACGCCCGCCGCGCGTCATGGCCGAGTGTCGCCACGTCTTCCACCAATACACCGTGCTCGCACCCGAAGGGGCCGACCGTGACGCGATGGTGAAGCAGCTCAACGACCAGGGTATCGGTGTGCGGGTCTACTACCCCCTGCCGATCCACAAGCAGCCGGTCTTCCAAGAGTTAGGCTATGGTGATCTGGCGCTGCCGGTCACCGATGCCCTGACGGAGCGCGTCTTTAGCCTGCCGGTCCACCCCATGCTCAGCGATGCAGACTTGGCACGCATCGTCGATGCGGTAAATGCACTCTAGCAACGGTGCGGCCAAAGCGCTCATCATCGCACCCTTCTGGCATAACCCCACGCACGTAGGCGGCTATCGTGTAGATCGCTTTGTGCGCTGGCTTGCAGCGGAGGGCGTCGAGGTTGTGATGGTGTGCGCAGGGCGCGCCGACCGTATCGCGCAAGCCGACTATGGCACTGAGGTCACCGTGCGTGACCCCTTAGGCTTGTACGGCGATAAGCCCGGCCCGGACGGGGATTATCAAAAGCCGCAACGCCGCCCGAGTCGGCTGCGCCGCAGCATCGCATATTGGTTATTTAACCCTGACCCCGGTGTAGTGTGGGCCAAGCGCGCCGCACGTCATCCGCGTGTGCTAGAGCACGGGGAAGGCGCACGGTGGGTAATCGCGTCGAACCCGCCGGAGTCGGTGCATGTGGCCGGGGCGATGCTGGCGCGGCGGCTTCAAGCCGACCTCATCGTCGATATGCGGGATGGTTGGCTAGATACGCCGCTGCGCCCGATCTTGCAGCGCTCGCGACTGCGGCGTTGGCTAGAAGGACGGCTCGAAACGCGCATTCTGCGACAGGCCAAACACATCTTCGTTGTGTCGCCGACTTGCCGTTTGCTGCTCACAGAGCGGCTTGCCTTTACGCGCCCGAAGACCACCATCCTCACCAATGGATACCCGCTAAACCTATCGCCGTCGCCGCCGTCTGCCCCATCAGGCCGCCCCACCCTCATACATGCCGGGCGTTTCACCGGCTCTAGTAACAAACAAGCGCCGGGCCATCTCCTCGCCCCGCTGCTGGAAGGGGTCCGGTCGATAGGTGGGGAGGGTAATATTGTTCTGATCGGCAGCCTGGAACCGGAGGACTTGGAGGCGATCGCACGATGGCGGCCCGGCTTTGCGGATGCCGGATGGCGGCTCGAAACGCGCCAACCGATCCCACGCGCGGCACTATTTGATCTGCTGCAAGGGGCGGCGGGCTTATTGTTATTATCCGTGGCGCGGAATGCGCTGCCCAGTAAACTGTTTGAATACCTGCCGACCGGCAAGCCGATCTTGTGCGCGACCTTGCGCGGCAGCGATGCGTGGCAGGTTGGGGTCTCGGTACCGCAGATGTTCCCAATTGATTACACTCAGCCGGGAGCTGGTGCCGCACGGGAATTTCTGCGCGCCTGCATGAGCGGCCAATATGAATACGCAATCCCCCCCCAGTTCTCCGAGGCACACCTCGCGCAAGTATTTCTGCACGGTCTCCGGTGAGGGGAGGCGGGGTGCCTGGGGCGCCTGGGGTTGAAACCCCAGGCTAATAAGCAAACCGTCGGCTGAAGCCGACCTTGTGCGCGCACTTTCCGGGGTCGGCGCAGCCGACGTATCCGCGCTAGCCTGCGGTTGAAACCGCAGGCCCAAAGCCCCTCACCCCCTAACCCCCTCTCCCTCGCCGGGGCGAGGGGGAACCGGAGCGCGCGCGGGTTTTCTCCCCTCGCCCCTTGAGGGAGAGGGGCCGGGGGTGAGGGGCCGGGGGTGAGGGG
>CAZJBO010000409.1:0-2787 GCA_964544075.1 uncultured Anaerolineae bacterium | reverse complement strand
GGGAAACTGCCCCTTTTTATTTCATGCGTTTGTGGTATCTTATAGTGCGTCAAGGCTATCGCATTGCGAGGGACACCGGGCGAAAGCTAGCCTTCTTACATACAAACAGTGTGGCGCGCTCATACTGTTGACAAAATATATAGTTAACTCTCAGCTTAGCGCGCAGCATCTGTTCACCTGCTCTTTGTGGGGACAAAGCCCCCACCCCCCCTCCAGGGCTTAGCAGTCCTGGACCTGCATTTGCGCGGTTTTGCCGCGCTAAGAAAGGAAACAGGGACCTAAAAACCCTGTGGGGTCTGGTGACCGAAAGGAATGCCTAAGGCTCAAGGTGAATAGATACTCTTAATGCGACTGTCTTGCATAGAGGACCTACCTTCCACATGTGAGTAAACTATGGCACGTTACGTTGTCCGAAGACTCTTACAAGCGATTCCTCTCATAATCGCAATTTCGATTTTGACCTTTGCCATCATCGAAATTGCGCCCGGCGATGCGTCGCAAATGTATATCGACCCCGACAAAGGCTCCGACCCGGCATATCTCCAGCAAGTGCGCAAGAGCTTGGGCCTCGACCAACCGGTGTACGTCCGATACGGCTCCTGGCTGCGGAAAACCCTTGAGGGCGACTGGGGCTTCTCGTTTCGCACCCGCCGTCCGGTCACATTAGAGGTCGGCGACCGCTTACCCAACACCCTGTTGTTGGGCGGCGTATCGTTGCTGATCTCGCTGGTAATCGCCGTGCCCATCGGTGTCATCTCGGCACTGATGCGATATACGCTTCTGGATTATATCTTGAGCACCCTTGCGCTGGTGGGCCTCTCGGTACCGGTGTTCTGGACGGCGCTGCTGCTCTTGCAAATCTTCTCAATCCAGCTCGACTGGTTCCCCTCGGTGGGGATGCATTCGGTGCGCCAGGAGTATACAGGGTTTGCGGAGGTTATGGACGTGGCGCACCATATGTTCCTGCCGGTCATTGTACTCAGCCTGGCCCAAACCGCGAGTTGGTCGCGCTACCAGCGCTCTTCATTGCTCGAAGTCTTGGGACAAGACTACATCCGCACAGCGCGCGCCAAAGGCGCACGCGAACGGCGCGTCATCGGTTTGCACGCGCTGCGTAACGCCCTGATCCCGATGGTCACGCTCGTGGGCCTTTCGGTCCCCACCATCGTCACCGGCGCGTTCATCACCGAGACCATTTTTGGCTGGCCGGGCATGGGACGGCTTGGCGTTAATGCCGTCACAGGAAGAGACTATCCGATCATCATGGCGGTGACGATGCTCTCCTCGGTGCTGATTATCTTGGGCAACCTATTCACCGACATCGCCTACGCTTGGGTCGATCCGAGGATTCGTTATGAGTGAAACATTGCTGACTACAAAAGCTCCCCCATCACGCCGCAAGCTCATCTGGCACCAGTTTCGGCGGCACAAGCTGGCGCTCTTTGGCCTGATTGTGCTCACCATACTAATATTCGTCGCGTTTTTCAGCGAGTCAATCGCGCCTTATGACCCCAACGCCATCGACGCAGCATACGCCGGCGGCAAACCCCAGCCGCCCAGCCTCGAACACGTGTTTGGCACCGATAACTATGGACGCGATTACTTCTCGCGCGCCATCTTCGGGATGCGCATTTCGCTGGTCGTCGGCGTGACGGCGGTGATCTTCCAACTGGTCATCGGCGTGACCATCGGCGCGACTGCCGGCTACTTCGGCGGTGGCATCGACAACTTCCTCATGCGCATCACCGATATCTTCCTATCTATCCCCTCATTCTTCGTGCTGTTGATCCTGGCCGGTGTCTTTGAGGGCACCCTGCTGTCGTTGATCTTTGCCATCGGCGTGCTTAGCTGGATGACGGTAGCGCGCCTGGTGCGCGCCGAGTTCCTCTCGCTGCGCCAACGCGAGTTCATCGAAGCAGCGCGCTGTGTAGGCGTACCGGGGTGGCGGCTTGCAACACGTCACCTGCTGCCGAACGCGCTTGCGCCGATCATCGTCGCCGCCACGCTCTCCGTCCCCTACGCCGTCCTCACCGAGTCGGCGCTGAGCTTCTTGAGCCTGGGCGTGCCGCCGCCCAACGCCAGCTTGGGCAATATGCTCGAAGACGCCCAAAAATGGCTGCGCACTGCCTGGTGGATCTGGGTTGTGCCGGGTGTGCTCATCTCATTGATCGTGCTCACCTTTAACTTCGTCGGCGACGGCTTGCGCGATGCGCTCGACCCTAAATTGCAGCGCTAAAGATACGGAACGCATGAGGATAAGAAACACATGAGAGTATTGAGATTCCATTGAGGAAACAGCTTTTCCCAATGGAATGCGTTAAAATTTGTTTAGTTCATCCGATTCAACTTTGGAGGAAACTCACATGCGTAAATTGTTGCTCGTCCTAGTCGTTTTGGCACTTGCGCTGCCCTCTACAACCGCGCTCGCCCAAGACGACGCCACATTCACTTGCCCGACCGAAGGCGGCACATTGGTAGTCACCTACGGTTCCGACCCGCGTACCCTCAGTGGTTTGTACGCCAACGATGGCAATAGCCTATTTGTCGTGACCTTCATGGCAGAGCCGCTGGTTCTCGGTGGCGAGAACTGGGGCGACAGCATCGAGCCGGCCCTAGCGGAGAGCTGGGACATCTCAGACGATGGGATGGAATATGTTTTCCACCTCCGCGAAGACGTAACCTGGCATGACGGCGAACCCTTCACCGCCGAAGACGTGCTCTTTACCTATGAGGCCGCATTGCTAGAAGAGAACACCATCGACTGGCGTTCTAACCTGATGCAAGACG
>CAZJBO010000408.1:0-2791 GCA_964544075.1 uncultured Anaerolineae bacterium | reverse complement strand
TTCACGGCATCCTCGACGCCAACATTCAGAACGATGACACGCTGGTCGATCCGCGACGCGCCTCGAAGATGGCGAGTTCGACCGGCGCGGCGGTGTGATCTGGCACACGCAGGGCGCGGGCAAGAGCCTGACGATGGTGTTCCTGGTGCGCAAAATGCGCCGCATCCCCCGCCTGCGCCGCTTCAAGGTGGTGGCCGTCACCGACCGGAAAGACCTTGAGGACCAGCTCAGCAAGACGGCGGTGCTCACCGGCGAGACCGTGCAGCGCGCCAAGAGCGTCAAGCGCCTCAAGAAGCTGCTCGCCGAAGAGGGGCCGGGGCTGGTGTTCGGCATGGTCCAGAAATACCGCAACCCCGACCGCGACAAGCGGGGCAGCATCGAGCCGTTTCCAGAACTCAACACCTCGACCGACATCCTGGTGCTGGTGGACGAGGCGCACCGCTCGCATACCCATGAACTGCACGCGAACCTGCTGAAAGCGCTGCCCAACAGCGCGCGCATCGGCTTCACCGGCACGCCGATCATGGTCAAGGACAGGAAGAAAACCGCCGAAATCTTCGGCGCGTTCATCGATACCTACAAGATCACGGAGTCGGTTGCGGACGGCGTGACCGTGCGCATTCTGTACGAGGGGCGCATGACCGACGCGATGATCGCCGGTGCGGAGACGCTGGACGACCTTTTCGACGCGCTCTTCGCCGACTACACCGACAAGCAGCGGGAAGCGCTCAAAGCCAAGTACGCTACGCCCGTCGCCGTGCTAGAAGCGGCAGAGTTGATAGAAGTGAAAGCAGCGGACATGCTGCGGCATTACGTGCGCACCGTGCTGCCGGACGGCTTCAAGGCGCAGGTGGTGGCGGTGAGCCGGCGTGCCGCGATCCGTTATCAGGCCGCGCTGGAGCGGGCGCGGAGCGCGTTGGTGCGCGAGATAGAAGCGCTCGACCCGGCGCTGCTGAGACTCGCCGACGAAGAACTCAAAGAACGCGGCGAGTTGGTCGAGACGTTGGTCAAGGGCCACGCGCATCTGGAACGCATCAAGGCGTTGGCGTTCGCGGCGGTGATCTCCGGCGACCACAACGACGATTCGGATTGGAAAGTGTGGACCGAGCGCGTGAAGCTCGATGCGCGTGTCGCCGACTTCAAGAAGCCGTTTGAGCACAAAGATCCAAATCATCGCAGTTCGATGGCGTTCCTTTGCGTCAAGAGTATGCTGCTGACCGGCTTTGATGCGCCAGTCGAGCAGGTGATGTACCTCGATCGGAGTATGCGCGAGCACGAACTGCTGCAAGCCATCGCGCGCGTCAACCGCACGGCGCCGGGCAAAAAGCACGGTCTCGTCGTTGATTATTACGGCGTCACAAAATACCTAGAAGAGGCGTTGGCGGTCTACAGCGCGGAGGATGTGCAGGGTGCGCTTACCAGCATCCAGGATCACTTGCCCACACTGCGCGACCGGCACGCGCGCGTGCCGGCGATTTTCCTCTCACGCGGTGTCGAGAGCATTGACGACGTGGAGTCTTGCGTGTTTTTGTTGCGCGACGAACGGCTGCGCGCCGAGTTCGCTGCCAAGCTCCGGCTCTTTCTGGCGAGTGTCGATATCGTCATGCCGCGTCCGGAGGCATTGCCGTACCTGCGCGATGCGCGGCTGTTGGGATACATTAGCCAGGTAGCAAGGAACCAGTACCGCGATGCACAACTTGACCTCGACGGCATGGGCGACAAAGTGCGGCGGCTGATAGACGACTCCATCCGGGCGCGCGGTGTCGATCCCAAAGTCCCGCCGGTTTCGATCTTGGCGCCGGACTTTGCGGAGGTCATCGACCGGCATACCTCGACGCGCGCGAAGGCGCTGGAGATGGCGCACGCGGCGCGAGATTACATTGACGAGCAGATGGACGAAGACCCAATCTACTATCGCAAACTAAGTGAGCGCCTTGAAGCCATCTTGGAGCGCTTTGAGGATAACTGGGATGCGCTATACGAGTCGCTATGTACATTCACCGGCGAGGCGCGTCAAGGGCCGCCGCAAGATGATGCAGGTCTGGTGACCAAAGTCGAAGCGCCGTTCTTCCGCGTCCTGGCCGACGCATCGGGCGCGCTCGGCGACGAAGCGCGGTTGGCGTCGTTGGCCGGCCAAACGGCGGAGATGCTCGCGCACATTCGGCAGGAGATTTACTTGGTGGATTTTTGGCGCAATGCACACGCGCAGGAAGTGCTACAGAAGTGGCTGATGGTGAACTTTCTCGGCGAGTATGACTTGGCGGCGTTCGATGAACAAGATGCGGTTGCCGACCAAATTATGGAATTGGCAAGACGCCATCATATGAGATTGATCGAATGAGCGAGACGCTGGTGGTCGATGACCTGAACTTCGAGATTCGGCGCAGCAAACGGCGAAAGACGCTGGGGCTGACGGTGGACCGCGACGGCAGCTTGATTCTGGCGCTGCCGCAAGAGTGTTCCCTTGAGCGCGCGGAGGATTTTGCCAGGCGCAAGCGTTTCTGGGTGTACACCAAGCTCGCCGAGCGCGACGCGCTAGCGCAGTCCGGTCCGCCGAAGGAATATGTCAGCGGTGAGGGGTTCTATTACTTGGGACGGAGCTACCGGCTGTTCCTCTTTGACGCCGACCCAGACACGGCGTTCACGCCGCCGCTGCGTCTGTTCCAGGGGCGCTTCTTGCTGCGCCGTGACGAGCGTTTCAATGGGCGCGAGCATTTTGTGAAATGGTATACGGTGTATGCACGTGGCCGCCTTGCGGAGGTAGTAGAGCGGTTCGCCAACCGGATGCAGG
>CAZJBO010000407.1:0-2792 GCA_964544075.1 uncultured Anaerolineae bacterium | reverse complement strand
TTCTATTAGCCTGGTGCCTGCGGTTGAAACCGCAGGCTAGCGCGATATGTCGGCTGCGCCGACCCCGGACCCCAACGCGCGCACCTTCGGCAAAGGTCGGCGGAGCCGACGGCTTCTATTAGCCTGGGGTTTCAACCCCAGGCGCCCCGGCGCGCGCACCCCGGCGCCCAGATCGGCTTTTGCATCCCGCACCCGGCGGTGCTATGATTCATAGGCCTTGTAAGTCCGAGCCGGCCCCCGGTAAGGGTTGCTTACTATGTCAACACAAACCGATTATACCCACGCGCAATGGTCACATACCAGCGGAGAGCGCCGTACGTTAAGCCCCTGGCTGTTGCGCATCCCGATTTTATTGTTTTGTGGCGTAGCGCTGCTCTTTTTCATCGCGCTTACCATCGCCGGTATCGTCCAGATCAAGTATGAGGGGTTGGTTTACCCCGGCGTATCCACCCTGGGCATGGACCTGGGCGGCAAGCTCCCACAGGCTGCCTTTAGCGAAATTTCGATTGCCTTCAACTATCCGCGCGACGCCGTCTTCACCTTCCGCGATGGCGAGCACTACTGGCAGGTCCAGGCTGCCGACCTGGGCGTTACCATTGATGCCGCATATACCGCCGACGCTGCCTACGCCGTGGGACGGTCGGGTAACCTGGTCACCGACCTGATCGACCAGCTCGATGCGTGGCTCAACGGCGTGTCGATTGCGCCGCGCGTGATCTATGACGAGACGCGCACCGTCGCCCTGCTGCATGACATCGCCGGCCAGATCGACCGGCCTATGCAGAACGCCACGGTTGAGGTGCAGCGCGGCTCGATGCGCGCGGTCGCCACCGCCAGCGTGGTGGGACGGCAGCTGCAAATCCAACCCACCCTCGACGTGATCCGCGATTATGTGCGCCACTTGCAGGGCGCGGAGGTGCCGTTAATCATCGAAGAAACCGCGCCTGTGGTCTGGGATGCGCGCGAGGTTGCCGAGGACATCAACAAGCTCTTGGCCGCGCCCCTCACGCTCTATATCGACGCGCCGCGCGCCGACGACCCCGCGCAGCCCTGGATCGTCTCGGTCGAAGCGCTCGCGCAGATGCTGCGCATCGAGGAAGTGCCGGACGCCGATGGGGAAGGCATCCACTATGAGCCGCGCCTCGACAGCGAAGCGCTGCGCGCTCACCTGGAGGCTATCGCTCCATCGCTCGCCATCCCCGCCACCGACGCGCGCTTTGTCTTCGACGACGAGACCGGCGAGCTAGAACCTGCCCTGCAGAGCGTCAACGGACGGCAGTTGGATATTGACCTTACGCTCGCAGCGGTGAACCAGGCGGCGTTCACCGGGGTGCACGAGGTGCCTTTGGCCTTCAACGAGCTTGTGCCTACCGTGAACAGCGACGTGACCGGTAAGGATTTGGGTATTGTTGAGCTGGTTTCGGAGGCGACTACCTACTTCTCCGGCTCATCTGCGGTGCGCATGACCAATATCCGGGTTGCTGCGGCGCGCTTCCACGGCGTTGTCATCGCGCCGGGGCAGGAGTTCTCGTTCAACCAATACTTGGGCGACGTGAGCACCGAGACCGGCTTTGAGGAAGGTTTGATAATCTTTGACGGGCGCACCGTGAAGGGGGTTGGCGGTGGGGTGTGTCAGGTGAGCACTACGGCATTCCAAGCTGCGTTCTATGCCGGGTTCCCCATCACCGAGCGCTATGCGCACGGCTACCGCGTGAGTTATTATGAGACCGGCGAAGGTGCCGGTATGGACGCGACCGTGTTCTCGCCTTTGGTAGACTTGAAGTTTATCAACGATACGCCCTACTATCTGCTCATCGAGACTTACTTTAACCCGACCCGTGCTACGCTGACGTTTAAATTCTATAGCACCAGCATGAACCGCCGTGTTGACAAGAAAGGCCCGTTCACCAGCAATGTCACGCCGCACGGCCCGACGGTTTATGAGGTGAACCCTGCCCTCCGTCCGGGGCAGCGTCGTCAGGTCGATTATGCGGTCAACGGCGCAGATGTTGTGGTGCGTCGCCAGGTGTATCAAGATGGTGTGCTCATCCGGGAAGATTCTTTCCTCAGCCACTACCTGCCCTGGCAAGCTGTTGTGCAGGTTGCACCCGGCGGGCTGCCGGGCAACCCATAAGGTCAGGCAGCTTCGGCTACGGTCAGCACGAGCCGGCGCAGTGCGGTTGCGTCGAAGGGTTTGTAGAGGAGGCGCGCAGCACAGGTGCGGCGTATGGCTTGGCGCATCGTGTAGCTGGTGTTTGCCGTCAGCACTACTATCGGGGGGATGCCGGGGCGCTCGCAGAGGGCGTGCAACAGGTCCCATGCCCAACCTTTGGCGGTGTATAGGTCGATCAAGACCGCTGCGTATCTATGTTGTCGGCCCAGGGCGGCCTGCAGTGCTTGCTCTGGCGTTTGGGCAATATCGACGTCTCGGCACAACACGGCTTTTGTCAATGTAAACAAAAGCGTATCGCGCGTTATCAATAAGATAGGCGAGTTTTCCATGTAATTTACCGGCGAAAGCTGGCCCGTAACTAAGCTCGTGCGCTCTGAGGGTCTATGTAGTTCCCCACCCACTATCGATTCTGCCACCCAACCGGGTGTGCCGTCAATAGCACGTACTTCCCACCTATATATAGCGGATGCACCGATCACGTTGATCGGTGCATCGGTAGAGGTTTGCCTGGCTTCGGCGTGCTGCCGGGGGCGGTGTCGTCACCGAGCTTTGCGTTTGCCCTTGTCCAAATACGTCAGCTCCGCTTCCCACGGCATCTCATCCCAGAGCGCTTGTGGGG
>CAZJBO010000406.1:0-2797 GCA_964544075.1 uncultured Anaerolineae bacterium | reverse complement strand
AACCGCAGGCTAGCGCGATATGTCGGCTGCGCCGACCCCGGACCCCAAGCACGCGCGACTCCGGCAAAGGTCGGCGGAGCCGACGGTTTGCTATTAGCCTGGGGTTTCAACCCCAGGCGCCAGTCGCCGGCTTGCTAATTGGCCTGGGGTTTCAACCTCCGGCCTCAGGCGCAACCTCATAGCTGGGCAGTACGTGCGTGCCGAGGTAATCAAGCAGGGCCGGGTAGTTCTCCGGCACCAAGATGCGCAGTACCCACACGAGATTTTGATCGAAACCGGCCCATTCGCGCGCCTTATACGTCAGGCCATCAAAGACTACCTCGAACTCCAAGATGGCGGGAGTGCTGTCATAGTCACGGCTGGTGACCATGTAGTCCTCGTATTTGTGAAAGCCGCTGGGATACTCACGCTCTATAAATTCTAAGAATTGATCTTTATCGACCGTATCGTCAAACTGTTTGACGAAGGCGTGCACTACCCCCTGCTGTGAGGTATCTATCCATGCCGCGCCGAAGATATCGTCGGCACTGGCCTCTTGATACTTCCAGCCCAGGGGCGGCATGATCGCAAAATAACCGCTGGGATGGGTGAAGAGCGCGTCGAAGGGTAAATCGGGCGTGCCCTCCGGTGGGTCGGGGAACTCAGGAGGTTGTTCAGGGAACTCAAACTCAGGCTTGGCGGGGGTATCATCCCTGCGCAAAGTCTGCTCGATCCCGGCGAGGGCGATAACTAGAACCATTAACAACGCAAACGCAGCGTAGGCATAGCGAGGCGCGTTTCCCTTTTTTCTGCTCATCGATCACTCCACACCAAACCGGGTGCGTTCCATACCGGTCACGGCACGCACCCGCGAAAAACACTACCGGTGGGCGTTCTGATGGGACGCCCACCGGCGCGATTGTCAAACTAGCTATTTATCGGCTCGAAGCGTGCCTGGAAGAAGCGGAGGTACGCCGGCTCGTAGGTCATCTTCAGGCCTACCGCCGTTGCGCGTGCATCATACACGGCCTTCACTGCCTCGGCGGTCACATCCATGTGTGCCTGGGTATAGACACGGCGCGGGATGGTGAGGCGCACCAACTCCAGCTTCGGGTAGCGATGATCGCCGGTTTTGGGGTCGCGCCCCGCGCTGACAACGCCGCGTTCCATCGCACGGATGCCCGAATCGATGTAGAGGTTGGCGGCGAGGACTTGTGCCGGGAACTGATTCTGCGGCATTTCTGGATAGAAGCCCTTCGCGTCGAGGAAGATCGCATGTCCGCCTACCGGCTGCACGATTGGGATGCCCCAGCGGGTCAGCAGATCGCCCAGATAGCGCACCTGTCCTACGCGGGCGGCGATGTGGTCGTCCTGCACCGATTCGACTATACCTATCGCCAGGGCCTCCATATCGCGGCCCGCCATGCCGCCGTAGGTGTGCAGACCCTCGAAGACCACTACGAGGTTGCGCGCGGCGTCAAAGACATCATAGTCGTTCACCGCCAGCCAGCCGCCGATATTGACCAAACTGTCCTTCTTGGCGCTCATCCACGCGCCGTCGGTGTAGCTGCAAAACTCTTTGAGGATGGCCGCAACCGGCTTATCGGCATAGCCTTCTTCGCGCTCTTGGATGAAGAAGGCGTTCTCGGCCATGCGGGTTGCATCGAGGTAAACCGGGATGTTGTACTTCGCGCAGAGTTCCTTCAGCGCCCGCGCGTTCGCCATACTCACCGGCTGGCCGCCGGCCATGTTGACGGTGCCGGCCAGACTCACATAGGCGATCTTCTCGGCGCCCTCGCGGTCGATGAGCGCTTGTAGTTTGTCCAGGTCCACGTTGCCCTTAAAAGGGTGTTCGCTGGCGGGTTGGTGCGCTTCGTCGATGATGACATCGACAAAGGTGCCGCCGGCTAGCTCTTGGTGGAGCCGTGTGGTGGTGAAGTACATATTGCCGGGCACGAACTGGCCCTTTTTGATCGCCACTTGGCTGATGAGGTGTTCGGCGCCCCGGCCCTGGTGGGTGGGGACGATGTGCTCATACCCGTAATACTCGCGGACCGCCTCTTCAAGGTGATAGAAGTTGCGGCTGCCGGCGTAGGCCTCGTCGCCGAGCATGATGCCGGCCCATTGGCGGTCGCTCATAGCGCTGGTGCCGCTGTCGGTGAGCAGATCAATATAGACGTCGTCAGAGCGAAGTAGGAAGGTATTGTACCCGGCTTCTTTGATCGCCCTGGTGCATTCTTCGCGCGTGGGTAAACGGATCGGCTCGACCATTTTGATCTTCCAGGGTTCGGCCCAAGAGCGTCGGCCAAACTGCTGGCCCATTGTTTTTGGGGTCAAATTATCAGGCATAGGTCTTGTCTCCTCTTCTTTTAATGTTAAACGCACTGTGCACATGCACCAAACATACCGGCTATTCTATCGCAAAGCACGCAATCGTTCATGCGCAAATCTCCGAGGCCGGGGGGAGGCTTCCCGGTATGTTTCTGTACTCATCCCACTTCTTGTGCTACCATTGAGCGCATGAACAAGCCTGGTCACCCCCCAAACAAACATTATCTACCGGTGCTCTTGGTTCTGCTGCTGCTGGCGGCGAGCTGCGTGCCGTCCAAAGAGAAGCCCAATATCCGCGTTTTCCTCAAGGTGGGCGATGCAGAAGCTCGCATCGTCACCCTAGAGCGCCCGGTCACGGTGCGCCAGATGCTCGAAGACGAAGGCATCGATCTCGGCCCCGACGACCGTGTCGAACCATCGGAGTTTACCACGGTGAGCGATGGATTGAACGTCACGGTCGCACGGGTATCGATCGACACCATATGCG
>CAZJBO010000405.1:0-2805 GCA_964544075.1 uncultured Anaerolineae bacterium | reverse complement strand
ACCCATTCGCCGTCTGCTCGATAGCCCGCCGGTGGTGCAGCCGGTGCACATCGCGCTCGCCGAATGGATGAGCAAGGCGACCCTGAGCCACCGCAGTGATTGTCTGCGCTTGTTCCTACCGCCGGGCCTCTCGAAGAAAAGCGATATCATGGTGCGTCTGCTACAGCCCGAACCCCACGCGCCCGCCAACACCGAGGTACAGAAGCGCGTGCTTGCGCTCTTGCGGCGGCGCGGCCTGGCGCTGCGTGGGCGGCAGATCGCGCGCGCTCTGCCGCATACCAACTGGCGGGCAGCGGTGAGCCAGCTCACCCGGCGCGGCATATTACAAAGCACCCCCGTGCTCGACCCGCCCTCTGCACACCCTCGCACCGTGCAGACCGTTTCTCTTGCCATCCCGCCAGAACAGGTGCCGGCGGCGCTGCGCACGCTGGGACGCGCGCCGCGTCAGCGCGCGGTGTTGGAGTGGCTGGCGGACGCCTCGCCCACCACGCCTTGCCGTCTAAAGACTATGCGTGCTGAAATCGCCGCACCGATGGCCTCGCTGCAAGCGTTGGCCGAGGCCGGGTTGATCGTCCTCGGCGCCGATGAACTAATACGCGACTCGCTGGCGGCCTACGACTTCGCGCCCGCCGAAGCCCCCCCCCTGACACCCGACCAGCAGAGCGTATGGGACGTGGTCCGGCTGGCGCTGGAGGGGGAGGGCGCGCCCAAACCTATACTCTTGCACGGCGTCACCGGCTCCGGCAAGACAGAGATTTATCTGCGGGCTGCCGAGAGGGTGGTGCGCGCCGGACGGCAGGCGATCGTCCTGGTGCCGGAGATATCGCTAACCCCGCAGACCATACACCGCTTCGCGGCACGCTTCCGGCGGCTGGGCGTGGTGCACAGTCGGCTCGGCGCCGGTGAACGCTATGATACCTGGCGGCGCGCGCGCGCGGGCCAGCTCGACGTGATCGTGGGCGCGCGCTCGGCCTTGTTCACGCCCCTGCCCGACCTCGGCTTGATCGTGCTCGACGAGGCACACGACGCCAGCTATAAGCAAGCCCCACCGGTTGCCCCGCCCTATTACCACGCGCGCGCGGCGGCTGCCGAGCTGGGGCGGCTTTGCGGTGCGGCGGTGATCTTCGGCACGGCCACGCCCGACCTGGTGAGCGCATATCGGGCACAGCAGGGCGATTATCAATTGCTGCGCCTGCCGCAGCGCATCCTGGGCCACCGGGAGCACGTTCGCCGCATGGCCGGGCACTTTGATGTGCCCAAGCCGGCGTTCCGGCCCGACGCAAGCGGTGCCGCGCCCGACGCGCTGTATGCGCCGCTGCCCCCGGTGCAGGTGGTGGATATGCGGCAGGAACTCCGCGCCGGCAACCGCAGCATCTTCAGCCGGGCGTTGCACGCGGCGCTTGAGGTGGTGTTGGGCGCCGGCGAGCAAGCGATTCTATTTATGAACCGGCGCGGCACCGCCACGACGGTGATGTGCCGGGATTGTGGCTATCTGTTGGTGTGCCCACACTGCGATAGGCCATTGGTGTATCATGGACCGGCGCGCGCGTTGACCTGTCACCACTGTGCCTACCATATGCCGCCGCCGCGCGTTTGTCCGGTTTGTGGGGAGAAGCGCATCAAATATCTGGGCACCGGCACCGAGCGCGTCGAGCAAGCGGTAGGTTCGGCATTCCCCGCCGCGCGCACGCTCCGTTGGGACCGTGACACGGTCGGTGGGGCACAGGATGCGCACGCGCAGATATTGCAGCGCTTTGTCGATGGCGAGGCCGACATCTTGATCGGTACGCAAATGATCGCGAAAGGGCTAGACTTGCCGCTGGTGACCCTGGTCGGGGTAGTGTTGGCAGATGTGGGCCTAACGCTACCGGATTACCGCGCTGCCGAGCGCACCTTCCAGGTGTTGGCACAGGTGGCGGGGCGGGCAGGGCGGGGCTTGCGGGGCGGGCGCGTGGTCCTGCAAACCTACAGCCCCTCACATATTGCCATCACTGCCGCCGCGCAGCATGATTACGCAGCCTTTTATACACACGCGCTCGAAAACCGGCGCACGCTGGGTTACCCGCCCTTCACGCGCCTGGCGCGTGTGCTGCTGCGTCACCCCAGAGAGGCGGCGGCGCAAAGGATGGCGGAACAAGCCGCAACGTGGATACGCGCGCGCATCCGGGCGCAACAGCTGGGGGCCAGTAGCTTGATCGGGCCGGTGCCCTGTTTCTTTACGCGCCTGGGTGGGTTGTATCGCTGGCAGGTGGTGGTGCGCAGCCCCGACCCGGTGCGTGTCCTGACGGGGCTGCCGACCAAGCCGGACTGGACGGTGGACGTGGACCCGGTCGATTTGCTTTAGGCCGGGGGATGTTCGTGTTAAACTCCGAGCTGTGCGGCGAGTGTCGAGTATAAGAGGAGATGCTTTGCAAATGTCGGATGATACAAACAATGCGGAGAACACAACAGAGTTGGTCGAGGCCACACGCGGCGCGTTGCGCTCTGTCGTTGACCCCGAAATCGGCATAGACGTGATCGCGCTCGGCCTGATCCGCGAGATTCAGATCAGCCCGGAGAAGGCGCACATCTTGATGATTATGACGGCGCCCTTCTGTCCCTATGCCCCACAGATGATGGAGCAGGTACGCCTGACCGCCGAAGCGACGCTTGAGCGCCCTACCACCATCGAGCTAAGCGGGGAGATGTGGAACCCCTCGATGATGGAAGATGGCGGTGAGGCGGCAAGCTGGGGTTTGTTCTAGCCCCTCACCCCCTATCCCCCTCTCCCTCGCCGGGGCGAGGGGGAACCGGAGCGTGCGCGCG
>CAZJBO010000404.1:0-2808 GCA_964544075.1 uncultured Anaerolineae bacterium | reverse complement strand
CAGCTACCGAGGAACCCACAGAGGAACCCACCGAAGCGGCCACCGAAGAACCCACAGAGGAGCCGACGGAAGCAGCTACCGAGGAACCCACAGAGGAACCAACGGAAACAGCCACCGCGCAACCAACCGTGCAGCCGACGGAAGCAGCTACCGAAAAACCCACCGCGCAGCCTACCCCCACCCTTTCCCCTACCGAACCTGCAATCGCGGCGGATGTGCCGGCACTGATGGACATCACGCTGGAATCTAACGGCGAAACTTACGTACCGCTCGCGGTAAACCGCTGTCTGGGCACCGAGGGAGAAGACCCATCGTGCTATGAGAACGCCGAAGACGTCCCCAGCGAGCGCGTGAGCATCCCACCGCTGGGCGCGTTCTTAATCAAAATCGCAGAACCTCTGCCGGAAAAGGTGACACTCCAAATGCTCAGCGCCGATGGACGGCCCTTCGTCACCGAGAACGGCGCGGTGATGTTCCGCGAAGAACGCATACCCAGCCCGCTGCTGCTCTTTACACCCTTCACCACCGAGAAGGGAAGCTACATTTTCGCAGTCGAAACGCTCTGGCCGGACGGTGCAATCGCAACTTACTACTTCCAAGTGCTCATCGCCGACCCCTTGCCCGAAACGGTCGAGGTCACCCCGGCACCATAGCTAAATGCGAGAAACCCCGCCGGTGACACGCACTACGAGTGCACCGGCGGGCACTGCCAAGCCGCATCGTCTGTCTCACGCCGCAGCGCCGCGAAGCCCGGCAAGATGCCACACGCATAACACTGCTCCCGACAATCGGCGCGCGCCTCGCCGCGCAATGACATCTCGTAATCGGCACGCAAAAACGCCTTCCGCACACCGGGGCTAATGTGGTCCCACGGGAACAACTCGTCCGCACCGCGCGCCCGGTACACATAGAAGTCTGGGCTAAGACCCGCCGCATCAAACGCAGCCTGCCACACATCCGGCAAAAAATATTCCTGCCAAGCATCAAAGCGCGCACCGCGTCGCCATGCCCCCTCGATCACCGCGCCCATACGCCGGTCGCCTCGGCTAAGGAAGGCCTCAAACAGGGTCTCATCATAAGCGTTCCAGCTCAGCTTGAGGCCACGCCCTCGCAGCGCGCGCCGCAATATATCTTGCTTTGCCTCCACCGAGGCACGCGGCGCCAACACCGCCCACTGGAAGGGCGTATGAGGCTTCGGCACGAAGGTGCCCACGCTCACGTTGACGCGCGCCTTCTTCCCGTGGAAGGGACGGCTCTCTGCCAAAATCGCGCGGGCCAGTGCTGCGATCGCGCGCACATCATCCTCTGCCTCACGGGGCTGCCCGATCATGAAGTAGAGCTTTAGGGTACGCCAGCCCCGCGCAAAGACCGCGCGCGCCGTCTCCAAGACCTGGGCTTCCGGCATCTTCTTATTGATAATATTGCGCATCCGTTCGGTCGCCGCCTCCGGCGCGAGCGTGAACCCGCCCCGCCGCGAACCTGCCAGCGCATCCATGAGTTCGGCAGAAGCCGTCTCGATACGCAAGCTAGGCAGGCTGATGTTAAGGTTGCGCCCGGCATAACGTGCGCTGATCGCGTCCACCAGCTCGCGCACCCGCGTATAATCCGACGATGAGAGGCTCAGCAAACCAACCTCATCATAACCGGTGTTCTCAAGAATGGTGTCCAGGGCAGCGACCACATCGGCCACGGGGCGCTCGCGCACCGGACGGTTGACAACCCCCGCGTGACAGAAGCGACAGCCGCGTGTGCAACCACGCATAATCTCGATGGGCGCGCGGTTGTGGACCACGCCGACATTGGGCACCAGTAAACGGGTGGGCGGCGGCGGCAAGGTGGGCAAGATGCGCTTCATCACTTGGGCCGGCACGCCGGGCAGGTTTGGGGTTACGGCGGAAACCCTACCGTCATCATGGTAGCCAACATCGTAGAAGCGCGGCACATAGACACCATCAATCCGCGCCAGCGCGCGCAATTGTGCCAATCGATCCGCGCCCGCCTCTTCGACTACACGAAGCGCATTGACAATCTCTAAAATGACTGCCTCGCCCTCGCCGATGATAAAAGCGTCGATAAAGTCACTCATCGGTTCAGGGTTATATGTGGAATGCCCCCCGGCAATCACCAGCGGCATAGAGGCGTCACGCGCGGCAGCGCGCACCGGCAGCCCGGCGAGGTCGAGCAGATTGAGCGCATTCGTATACAAGGACTCATAGGGCAAGCTGATGCCCAACAAATCAAAATCTCTTACCGCATGCTTGCTCTCTAGCGTATAGAGCGGGAGGTCCACGCTGCGCATCGCAGCCTCCATATCGGCCCAGGGCGTGAAGACACGCTCGGCCAAGAGCGCCGGCTGCCGATTAATGACATCGTACAGCACCATCAGGCCCAGATTCGACATCGCCAGATCGTAGATATCCGGGAATGCCAGCGCCACGTGGAAGTCCACAGCATCCCAGGCCTTGCGCACCTGGTTATATTCCCCGCCGACGTAACGGCCCGGTTTCACCACAGTGGGCAAGATGCGCTGGAGTTGGCGTTCGACTTGTTGGACAGATAAAGACATAATGCACCGCAATTCTCATGTGAATGTATGGCGCGCGGACGGCCACACCCTCCAGGATATTAACCATAACGGGGACAAAGCCCCACATTCCATCGTGGGATCGTGGGAGCTGCACCAACAACCTGTAAATTACTCCGGGGCTTCGCACAGAATGCTGCGCGACCAGGCGAGCGGGCTTTTTGCGTTCCGGTGCGCGCGTGTATAATAGCGTGTATTACGGCCTCGCGCACAAGGAACACACA
>CAZJBO010000403.1:0-2813 GCA_964544075.1 uncultured Anaerolineae bacterium | reverse complement strand
CCTGTGACTATGACCCTCACAAGTTAACGGTAATAAGCCATAATGGGGCGCCTTTACGCACATTCTCGCGCCGGGTGGATGGCGCTTTTCCAAGCGTGTTTGACCCTATCGCGCTGTGGGAGGTAAAGGAATATTATTACACTACCACCTTCGGCAGCCGGATTGCCGACTCTATATATGAAACCTTGCTTGATGGTATGGAAATAGCCGAGCTTAACGCACACACGGACATCAAAGTGCGACACTACTTCATGGTTGATGCCTACAACACCTGGTGGAACATGGGGCGCTCCTACCTCTGCCGCATCGTTGACCAACTCCACATGGGCTATGTAGACGAAGTTCTGTTCGGTTATGAGGTTGTTGAAAGGCTCCCCGCATTGGTCAAAGAATGGGTGCAAATCGCCCGCACGCGATGACGGCACAAACCCCGCTAGCCCAGGGCCTCATACACCGCGCGCACCCCCGCCACCATGCGCTCTGCCGTAAACCGCGCCTCCAAGCGAGCACGCCCCGCCGCACCCATCGCCTGCGCTAGGTCGGGGTCGCCAAGCAGGAGCGAGAGCGCGCTGCTGAGGGTATCCTCATCGCCGGGCGCGGCGAGTATGCCCGTCTCGCCATCCACCACCACCTCCGGTATCGCGCTCACCCGGCTCGCAATGACCGGCACCCCCAGCGCCATCGCCTCCAGCAGCACCAGCCCAAAGCCCTCCCAATACGAAGGCCCCATCAATACATCCAGCGCCGCGATGACATTATGCGGGTCGTCGCGCCAGCCGAGGAAGTGTACGCGCGCGCCCAGGCCCAGGCTCTCCGTCAGGCGCATCAGCTCGGCGCGCAGCGGACCATCGCCGGCCACGATGAAATGGGCGGCAGGGTGACGGTTCGCCACCTGGCTAAAGGCGCGCAGCGCGTGCGCAACCCCCTTCTGTGGGGCAAGGCGGCAAACTGTGCCGACCAGGGGGGTGTCAGAATCCAGGCAGAGCATGGCGCGGAACTGGGCAGGGCGCAGATCGTCCCCGGCAGATGCGCCCAAACGGGGCGCGAGCGCGGCAGGGTCGAGGCCATAATACACCGTGCTGATGCGCTCCGGCGGCGCGCCTTCGACCGCAATCGAGAAGCGTCGCACCCACTCGGAGATGGCGATGCCGTGGTCAACCTTCTGCCACAGCCAGCGATTGAGCCGACGTACCGGCCACTTGGTGCGGAAGTGATCGTCATTGTGGCGGCTGCTGACGATGTGGGGGCCGCCGGCATAGCGCGCCGCGAGGATGCCGTGCAGGTCGGCGTGTATCAGATGGGTGTGCACGATGTCATAGCCACCGGCGCGGAAGAAGGCGCGCAGCGGTCTGAACAAACCGGGGTCGAGGTGGGCGCGGATGGTCATCTGATGCGTGGGGATGTGGCGTGCGGCGGCTTGCGCAAAGAAGGCATCAAGGGGTATGCCCGGCGCGGTGAGCACCATAATCTCGACATCAAGGCCCGCCGTGCGCAGCCCTTCCAGCAGGCCGAGCAGATGCGTCTCGGCCCCGGCGACCCCGGTCATCTTGCAGACGTGGAGAATCTTCACGGTGCTTCCTCCTTACTGAGCCGAACTTTGTCCCTACTTATCGGCCTGCTCTGCATACCAGGGCACGGTGCGCGCAAGCCCGGCCTCGAAACCTATGTCGGGATTATATCCCAGCCGCGCGCGTGCCTTGCCGATGTCGGCGCGCGAGTCGTGCACATCGCCGGGGCGCGGCGCCACGTGCACCGGCGCGATGTCGGTGCCGAGCAGCCGTCCGATGTGGTGGGCAAGGTCAAGGATGCTGTGCTGTCCGCCACAGGCTACGTTGAACACCTCGCCGCCGACGTCGGGCGTGTGACAGGCGCGTAGGTTGGCCTGCACCACGTTCTCGATGTAGGTGAAGTCGCGGGTCTGCGCGCCGTCGCCCTCGATGGGGGGCGCTTCGCCGCGCAGCAGCTTGGTGATAAAGATCGGGATGACTGCCGCATACTGCGACGCGGGGTCTTGTCGAGGGCCGAAGACGTTGAAGTATCGCAGCGCGACCGTCTCTAGGCCATATGTGAGGTAAAAGGCCTTGCAATAATACTCGCCCGCGAGCTTGGCGACCGCATAGGGTGAGCGGGGGTCGGGCGGCATAGTCTCGACCTTGTACGTGGCCTCAATATTGCCATAAGCCGAGGACGATGCGGCATATACCAAGCGTCGGACGCCCGCGTCACGCGCGGCGACAAGCACATTGAGGGTGCCGGTCACGTCGGCATGGTTGGTTGCCAGCGGGTTTGCTACCGAGCGCGGCACCGAGGCGAGCGCGGCTTGGTGCAGCACATAATCGATGCCGTCCATTGCGGCGTGCACGGTGTCGAGGTCGGTGATGTCACCTTCGATGAGGGTGATCTTGTCCAAGTTATGGGCGATATTGGCGCGCTTGCCGGTCGAGAAGTTATCGATGACGCGCACTTCTGCGCCGCGTGCGACGAGCGCATCGACAAGGTGCCCGCCGATGAAACCGGCTCCGCCGGTGACGAGATAGCTTTCAGGCATGATTTTCTCCGCTTGCTAGGCCTTTTTCTCTTCGTAATTTGTAATGTAAAGATGGCGCGAGTATACCGCAAAAAGCGATAATAGAATTTTAACCGCGCATAACGAGAATAATGAACTACAGCCTAACAGTACATGAGATTCAGTTTATGGCGCAACTTGTATTTAGCGAAATTAACACACAATTGCTTTGTCGCATTTAAAATCCTTTGATAGACAGCTTATTTGGGGCGCTGCCCCAAACCCTGTCAGGGGCCACAGGCCCCTG
>CAZJBO010000402.1:0-2819 GCA_964544075.1 uncultured Anaerolineae bacterium | reverse complement strand
TTCGGCGATGACATCAACTATCTGCAAGAGAACATGCACATCAAGCTCAAAAGCTACGACGGCGAGATCATCGACTATGAGCTGCCCACCACGCTTGAATACGAAGTGGTCGATGCAGAGATGGCCGTAGCCGGCGATACCGCCACCGGTGCGACCAAACAGGTCACAACCGAGACCGGCCTTAAGGTGCAGGTGCCGTTGTTTGTCAACGTGGGCGATAGAATCCGCGTCGATACGCGCGACGGACGCTACCTCACCCGCGTCTAACCCACCCACAAGAGATGCCGCCTGGGGCCACGAACCCCCAGGCGAAACATTATATGCGTAGGTTTGAGCCGACATAGGCCCAAACCTAAGGACCAAGCCATGATAACCCCCTCCGGCAAGGAATGCCCCCACTATTACTATCAGGCAGCCCTACCTCACCGCGCCATCGCCCACAAGGAGGAATGTCGTCTCCTGAAGGATAAGTGGCAGCCCAAGTATTGTGATAAATGCCCTGTGCCCGAAATCGCACGCGCCAACGCCAGCAAGTATCTGGTATTAGAGGCGCGGATCAACAAAGGCTTTTTGGGCTTGGGTATCATCGGAGTGCACATCGACGTGCGCGCGCGTTGCTCGAAGCACCGCATAGAGATACAAGACCCCTGTATCGGCTGTCCACAGTGCAACGCCGAGCGCCCCGGTCTGGCGGATATATTGGCACAAATGACAGACAAGTGAAGAAGTAGAGAGGCGAACACCTAACCGCCGCGCAGCTCCCACAGCACAATCTCCGGCGGTGCCAGCAGACGGATGCGCGGTGCAGAGGCCCCTTCCATACCCACGCCGCGCGTCACGTAGAGCGTGACATTTTCCAGGTCATAACGTCCCATCGCATAGGTACGCCAAAACTCGCTGCTGGTGATGAGCGCCCCCACAAAGGGTAGGCGTATCTGCCCGCCGTGCGTGTGCCCGGTGAGGTAAAGGTCATAAGCCAGATCATCGGCCTCAGGCGCCAGGTCCGGCGAGTGGTAGAGCAAGAGGCGCAGCGCGCCATCATCGGGCAGCGCATCGGTGAGCGCACGCAGCCGTGGGATGTCGGTATCACGGTCGTGTGTGGTAGACATGCCGAGGATGTGCAGCGCTCCGGCCTCCGTATCGATCTTCACCGCTTCGTCGCGCAGCCAGCGCAAGTTATCCAGGCCTTCCACATACGAAGCTACATCTTCCGCCGTCTCGACCAACGGGCTGCCGCTAATGACGTATACGCCCAACGGGGCACGCCATTCACCGATCACGCGGCGGATGTGGGCGCGGGCTTGGTCGGGGTCCGGGTGCAGCAGGCTGATAAAATCGCCGGAGAAGACGATGATGTCGGGCGCGAGCTTCTGTACCAGGCGGTTGAGTTCACGCTCGCGGGGGCAGATGCGCTCGACGTGTAGGTCGCCGATGTGTAGCAGGCGTAAGGGCGGCGCGTCGGGGTTGAGCTTGGCAGTCTTAAAGGTTTGGTGGGTCACGCCGAGGCGGAAGGGTTCGACCCAGAGCGCATAGATGCTAAGCACACTAATCACCAAACCCACGGCGAAAGCCATATTGAAGTAGCGAGGTGCGATCAGCCCCAGCGATACTGTGATCCCTGCGCGGAGCACGGCAAGGCTAATCAGGGGCGGTTTGGGCGGGCCGAAGCTGCGCTCAAGGCGGGGCAAGAGTATCAGGCTTACCCAATCGATGAGGGTTATCACGAACTGGAAGAGCGCCGCCGCCACCGCAAACTTTGGGTACCATGCCACATAAGAAAGCAGAGAAAGCCCCCCCAAGAAACCCAAGACCGCCCAGTTGGGCAGGCGCTCAAGGTAGAGCAGCCAACGCAAAGGGCCAAACATGGATTCGTAGGTGCTTTTCATAACTCAACTCGCTTAGCAGGCACAAGGCTTCGCTGATATAGCAGTATAGCGTGAAATCGAGGGTTAGAAAAAACGTGACTGGGGTAGGGGGCGCACGGTCTCAATGCGGACCGTCTATGTTATTCGCGGACGCAGCCCTTTGTCAAAGTATTTATTTTGTTTTATGCTTAAGGTAGTTATAGATGAGGCTACTTGAATGATCGGCGAATTAGGGCTGCGCGGCTTGGGTGAATATGCTCAACTACGCGACGAGGCGGTCGAGCTGCTCGACCTCTGCCTCACCGAAGGTGACGGCGGGCTGCTCCTCTCGTTCGTAGACCGGCAGATTGCGCACGACCCGCCGCGCATCTTATTGTTGCACGCGCTCAGCGATGACCTCCAACTGCGCTTGTTGTCTTTGCGAGAATATCGCTTCGACGTGCGAGACCGCATCGTGCGCTTGTTCCGCGACGACTTCGGTGTCGATATCACCGGGGTTGTCTCACCCGACGCCCTCGACCAATATCACCACACCTCGCCCCAAGCCTTCCTCGATTGCATCGCCCAGCAGGGCCGAGATGATATCACCGCGCAAGAGCAATTGCTGCTCGGCAAGGCAGTTGAGGTGTCCCTGGAGATCGCCGCACAGCTCACGGCAGACATCCGGTTGGCCGAACAACTGCAGAGCTATGTATTAGATTGGCTGAGCGCGCTCAACGCGCTACGTGCGGCAGGACATCCGCCCGGCAGCTCGGCATCCAACCGCAATTATGTGCAATGATCGGCATGGGACGGCTCGGCGCCCCAGGTGGATTAAATACCAAGCGCCCAGCCCGGCAGCGGCTCACGGTGCCGAAGCCATGCCGCCGGGATGCCCGACACGCCGGTATACATCACCACAATCCCGCCCACCATCGCGCAAGTAGTATCGGTGTCGCCGCCCCCACCGACGGC
>CAZJBO010000401.1:0-2826 GCA_964544075.1 uncultured Anaerolineae bacterium | reverse complement strand
CGAGGCGGCTTCGGTGGACGGCGCGAATCAGTGGAATAAGTTCTGGAAGATAACACTCCCGCTCCTCTTGGTCACCATGGGGCCTTTGCTCATCGCCTCGTTCACGTTTAACTTCAACAACTACCTCATCATCGAGGCTCTCACAGAGGGCAACCCACCGATGCCGCACACGATGACGCCTGCCGGTTATTCCGACATCCTCATTAACTACACCTACAACCTCGCCTTTGGCTCGAACCGGGGCGCCGACTACGGTTACGCTTCTGCCATCACGCTAATCATCTTCTGCATCACGGCAGGTATAACCCTGATCCAATATCGCTTTACCAAGACGTGGGAGGAGGTGGGCGAGAATGTCTAAGGCCAACCCCAACGACCGCATAGAAGGCCACTCCGTTATGTCGGACCGCGACCGTATGGTGAACCTGGTGTTCCGCATGACGGTGATCGCTGTTGCGTTGATCTTCGCGCTCTTCCCGGTTATCTGGATTATCAAGGCTGCTTTCGACCCGTATGGGTCGCTGGCCTCGCGTAATCTCATCCCACGAAACGTCAATAGCGTTAGTGACCTCTTCATAAACTTCAAGACCCTGCTCGTGGATGAGCTGGACATCTATCCGTTCTGGAACTGGGTGGCAAACTCGCTCTTTGTGGCGACCACCACCACCATACTCACCGTGCTGATTACCGCCCTGAGCGCCTATTCGTTCTCCCGCTTCCGCTTCTATGGACGGCGCACTATGCTGCTTGCAGTGCTGCTTATCCAGGTCTTCCCAAACCTCCTGGCGATGGTCGCTTTGTTCCTCATCTTGCAGCAGATCGGGCGGCTTGCCGAGGTCATCCCGGATGTGTTGCCTTTCCTGAGCTTCATCAACTGGAATTGGCTAACCCTCTTCTCGCTGAACAGCTTGGGAGGGCTGATACTGGTCTACATGGCCGGCGCGATGGGGATCAACACATGGCTCATGAAGGGCTTCTTTGACTCTATCCCGCGTGACATCGACGAGTCGGCAATGGTGGACGGTGCAACGCACTGGCAGACCTTCTGGATGCTCATCTTCCCGCTTGTGCGGCCCATCCTGGCAGTGGTGGGCGTGCTGGCCTTTGTCGGCACCTTCAACGAGTTCATCTTGGCGCGCGTGCTGCTTCGTGATAAGGGCACGTGGACGCTGATGGTGGGCTTGTTTAACTTCGTCACGGCAAACTTTGCACGCGATTGGGGCAAGTTCGCGGCGGGGGCGCTTGTCAGCGCAACCCCGGTCGTGATCGTATACCTGCTGCTCCAAGACCAGATCGTCGGCGGCCTCACGCAAGGCGCGGTTAAAGGTTAGCTCGATGCATCGACTGCTTAGCTTTGTGTAGGCTCAAGGACAGAGCCGCGAGAAGAAAGATTGGGCGACCGCCGGGTCGCCCTTTTGTTATACCATCTGTGAGGAGTCGGACTGTCGGCTTCGCTCTTGTTTGTGGCGCGGCGCGCGTACTACCCGGCGGCTTTCCAGCAGTGTCAGCAAGGCCATGCCGCCACACGAGAGCGCGTAGGTCACGAAGAGGGGGAGCGTGGCGGGTTTATTGTGGGTGATCGCCAGGGCAACGCCCAGCCCGGCATACAGCGAAAGCGCGAGTTCCCCGATGACCGTCTTATCGGCAAGGAGCGCGTACCGGCTCTCCTGCCACTGCGCCGCGCCGAACTTGGGCGTTCGTTCAAACACGTTTGGGCGGCCCCGTAGGGCGGAGATAATCGCGATGGTGTTGTTTACGGTGACGCCCGCGCCCAGAACGGTCAGCACCGGCAGGATGAGTAGATGCAGCGGCCAGCGTGGGTATAGAGCGCATTGGCTGATGGCGAAAGCGATGATCGGTGCGAAGCCCAGCAACCCCAGCACACCTAAGGTCAGGTGTTCCAGCATCCCATCCAGCATAAGCGGCACGGTGAGTATCATCATAACCAACAGCAGGGGATGAGATAGACGCTGCCCCAGGTGGATCAGCGCCATCACCTTTTTGAAGCGCCCCATCTCGGCGCGCAAGATGCTGGGTCCGTGGAGCCGGAGGCACTGTGTGCCGCCTTTAGCCCAGCGCGCTTGCTGACGTTTGTAGGCCGCCACTTGCGGCGGCAGTTCGGCGGGCACCTCGACCCCTGGCAAGACCGCGAAGCGCCAGCCGCGCAGTTGTGCCCGATAGCTCAGGTCGAGGTCTTCGGTGAGCGTGACATCGCGCCAGCCGCCCGCATCCTCGATGCACGCGCGCCGCCATACCCCCGCCGATCCGCTAAAATTGAGCAGCAGCCCGGCCCGGTCGCGTGTGGGCTGCTCGACCACGAAGTGCATATCGATAGACATAGCTTGTGCGCGGGTGAGCAGGTTTGTATCGGCGTTTAGGTGGCCCCAGCGTGCTTGCACTGCGCCGATGCGGGGCGCGGCCATGAGCGTGGGCACGGTTTGGCGCAAGAAGTCTGTGGAGGGTAGAAAGTCGGCATCAAGATGGCGACCAAGTCGGCATCGGTGTGTGCCAGACCATATGCTAACGCTCCGGCCTTGTAGCCATTGCGTGCGGGACGGCGCACGTGGACGATGTCGATGCCGGCGGCGCGGTGTGCCTCGACGCGCGCTTGGACCAGGCCGGTAGTGTGGTCGGTCGAGTCGTCGAGCACCTGGATGCTGAGGAGGTCGCGTGGGTAGTCGAGTGCGGCGGCGGCATCGATGAGGCGGTGGACAACGTGGGCTTCGTTGTAGATGGGGAGCTGCACCATCACACTGGGCCAATCTGTTGGCGTTGGTGGGGGGGGTGGGGTGTCCTTGACGCGGTGGAGCAGGTAATAGCCCAGGA
>CAZJBO010000400.1:0-2828 GCA_964544075.1 uncultured Anaerolineae bacterium | reverse complement strand
AACAGTTGGCCGCTGCCTCAATAGATATATCTATCACAGCGAGAGTGCTTCTAGTTCCTCCCAATTCGGTCCCGCGTTTGCGTCCACCAGCAGCGGCGCATCCAAATCATAGCGCCCGTCGCGCACCGCCGCCTCCAGCGGTGCATCGGCATCGAGCTTGCCTGTGCCGCACATAACCTCTCTCACCAGCGCTGCCGTTGCCTCCAGCTCATCCTCCGGCACCTCAAGCACCAGTTCGTCGTGCACTTGTAGGATCATGCGTCCGCGCAGCTGTCGTGTGCGCAGCGCCGTGTGCAGCCGCACCATCGCGATCTTGAGGATGTCGGCTGCCGTGCCCTGGATGGGCATGTTGATTGCCTCGCGCTCGGCGGCGCGCCGCACTTGTTGGCTGACCTTTTTATCTTTCGTCAGGGTCGGGAAGTAGCGCCGCCGTCCAAACAGCGTCTCAAGATAGCCTTGCTCTGCGGCTTTCTGTTTGGTCTCTTCGAGGTAACGGCGCACATTCGGGAAGCCATCGAAGTATGCTTTGACGAAGGCCTCGGCCTCCGCATAGGTCAGATCGGTCTCTTGTGCCAGGCGCCGTGCGCCCATCCCATAGAGTAAGCCGAAGTTTACCCGCTTGGCGAAGCTGCGTTGGGTCTTGCTGATAGTGTCGATAGGAACGTCAAAGACCACCGCTGCCGTCGCTGCGTGGATATCTTGCCCTTCGCGGAATGCCTTCAGCAGGCCGGGGTCCTGACAGATGTGCGCCAGCACGCGCAGCTCCACTTGTGAGTAGTCACATGCCAAGAATACGTGGCCCGGCGCTGCGACGAAGGCGTGACGCACCCGCGCCCCGGTGGGCGTGCGGATGGGGATGTTCTGCAAGTTTGGGTCGCTGGAGCTAAAGCGTCCGGTGCTGGTGCCGGCTTGGTTGAAGGAGGTATGCACGCGCCCGGTGTGTGGGTTGATAAGTTGTGGCAGCGCGTCAACATAGGTGCCTTTCAGCTTTGCCAGCTCGCGGTACGACAGTATCAGGCTGACAATTTCGGGTTTGTTGCCGTCTTCATCCAGCAGCAGTTCTAACACGCCCGCCGCCGTCGAGATGTGTCCGGACGCGGTCTTGCGCAGACCCTCACGGGGTAGCCCCATACGGTCGAACAGGGTTTCGCTGAGCTGCTTCGGCGAGTTGATGTTAAACGGGAAGCCGGCGCGCGCGTGTATCTTACCCTCCAGTTCTTGCAGCTTCGCGCCGAGTTCGTCGCTCATCGCTTTTAGGTAGGGCGCGTCGAGCAGAACCCCGTGCATTTCCATATCCACCAGCACCGGCACGAGCGGCATCTCCAGCATGTTGAAGAGGTCCCACAGCTGTTTCTTGTGCAGTTCGGGCGTGATGTTCGTCACCAGGCGATGTGTCATATCCACATCGGCGGCGGCATAGGGCGCGGCGTCGGCGACCGGCACCTCTGCCATTGTCTTCTGGTTCTTGCCTTTGCCGATAAGCGTCTTGATGCCCGTCATCTCAACGTTGAGGCGTTGCCATGCCTGTTGTTTGAGGCCGATGCGCGCGCCGGGGTTGCTGACCCACGCCGCGATCATCGTGTCATAGCTTAGCGGCTGCAGGTCGAGACCGTGGCGGCGCAGCACTACCGCGTCGTATTTGATGTTATGCCCATATTTAGGGACTTTGCGGTTGTGCAAAATCGGTTGTAAAGCCGTCACGACTTGCGCAAGCGGTAGCTGTGGCTCGCCGGTCTTGTGTCCCAGCGGGATGTAGAACCCCTCTTCGTGCGTATCGGTGATGGCGATGCCGACCAGCTCGGCTTGCATCTGGTCGGTGCCGGTGGTCTCGGTATCTATCGTGATGGCGGCGGCGCTCTCTAACCGCCGCACCAGCGCTATGAGCTTCTCCGTATTGTCCACGATGTGTGTAACCGTGGACGGTTGGGCAGGGGGCGGAGCGGAGGCTGCCTCGGTTGTCTCGACTTCGGTGTTGTTCAGGTCGTCGAACATCGACATCTGCCGTCCCACCGCGCGCGCCGCGCGCGGCGGCGCCGGAGGCGAGTCTTGGCCGGTGCGCGTGATGCGGTTGGCGAAGGTGTGGAACTCTAGCGCACGGAACAGGTCGAGCACAGGCGCGGGGTCGTACCCGGTGAGGGCACAGGCAGAGAGGTCAAGCGTGAGCGGTGCGTCACGGTGGATGGTCGCAAGCTGTTTGCTGAGGAAGGCCGCGTCGCGCCCGGCGCTGAGCCGCTTGAGCAGCGCGCCTTTCATCTCGTCCAGGTGCTCATAGACTCCCTCTACGCTGCCATAGGCTTTGAGCAGCTTGGTCGCGCCCTTGATGCCGATGCCTCGGACGCCTGGGATGTTGTCACTTTTATCGCCCATGAAGCCCTTGAGGTCGGGGAGCTGGGCGGGTTCGAGTTCGTACTCGGTGCGGAAGCGTGTCGGGTCATATATTTTGACCTCTCCCTGACGGCGGCCCGGCAGCTGCACGGTGGTGTGTTCGGTCACCAGTTGTAGCAAGTCCTTGTCGCCGGTGACCACATGGACCCCCACGCTTTGCGCTTCGGCTTGTGCGGCTGCCGTCCCGATCAGGTCGTCGGCTTCCCACCCCTCGACGACCAGCACCGGCACGTTGAGCGCGGCCAATATCTCTTTGATGCGTTCCACTTGCGGGGCCAGGTCTTCGGGCGACTTTGCGCGGGTGCCTTTGTAGGCGGGGTAAAGATCGGTGCGCCCGCTCATGCCGGCGTCGAAGGACACCGCAAGGTAGCGCGGCGTGCTGCCGAGCAAGATGTCGAGCAGCTGTCGTGTGAACCCATAGGTAGCGTTGGTGATCTCGCCAG
>CAZJBO010000399.1:0-2833 GCA_964544075.1 uncultured Anaerolineae bacterium | reverse complement strand
CCGAGGTCGGCGGAGCCGACGTATCGCGCTAGCCTGCGGTTTCAACCGCAGGCACAAGCCGACCTTTGCCGGAGTCTCGCGCCATCGCGTCCGAGGTCGGCGGAGCCGACGTATCGCGCTAGCCTGCGGTGTTTCAACCGCAGGCACCCAGGCCCAAGCTCCCCTCGCCCCAACGAGGGAGAGGGGCCGGGGGTGAGGGGCGCGCGCTGTTTCAGTAACTGATGCGCTGGAACTTCACCACATAGCCCGTCAGCACCACTTCATCATCAGCCCCGCCGCCGCGTGGCACGCAAGGCTCGGCCACAACCGCGCGGCTGGGGCTGCTGCGCCCCGGCAGCACGACGCGGTAGCTCTGGCCGGCCTCCATCGCGAAGTTGGCAAAGCCGGGGCCTTCGCCGGGCTGCAGGCCGGTAAAGAAGCGGTCTTCACCGCCGTTCCACGTGACCTGCACCTCAACGCCCGCCAGCCCAGAGCCATCTTCCACCAACACATGCACTTCCAACACGCCCGAAAAGCGCGGGTTACAGAAGGCCGAGACGCCGACCACTTCGAAGGGACCGGCGGGGGTAGGTGAGGGCGGGATGGTCGGAGTGATGCGGGCGGGGTCGATGGGGGCGGTGGCGGTGGGGGTGAGGGTAGAAGTCGGGGTGAGGGTGGGGGTAGGGGTTTCGGTCGGCACAATGAGCGTGGCAATGCGGGTCGGGGCGACGGTTGGTCCCAACGCGATATCGACACAAGTAGTCTCACCATAAGCGTGTGCCAGGTCTACAAGGGCAAGGGTGAGGGGAAGATCGCCACCGCGCCCGAAGAGATCGCACGCACGCCTTGCGACCTCGACGCCGGGCTTGTCGAAGTTGAAAGCGTCGAGGCGTTCTTCGGCGCGGGCGAAGTTGTGGTCGTGCTGATATGCCAGGCCGATCAAGATCATATACTTGTCACGCGCCTCGTCACCGAGCTGCCAGGGCGCGGTGTCAACCTCGATGACCGGGTTGACAACCCAGGTATAGAACAGCCCAATGCCCATCCCAACAAGCAGGCCGATGAAAAGACCGATCTGAGAAGCGCGGTTCGACATAGGCTAGTCTGCTCCGGGGGAGGGGGTGGCAGGGATGCGGTACGGTTCCATCGCCGGGGTAAGCCGGCCCAACGCCTCGGCGAGCGCGACCAGATCGGTGATATCGGCCACGCTGCGGCCTCGCGATATGTAGCGTTCGGTCACCTCTTGCACCCAGCTTGGGATGTTGGGATGGTCTAGGGGGCGCAGCCGCTCGATGGCCTGTTCGAGGTCACCGGTCTGGGCATAGGCAGCGGCGACCATCACGGCATACTCGTCTTGATAGGGCTGCTCTGCCAGCAGGTTTAAGGGACTATCGACGTAGCGCACCGGCGCGATGCCCCATCCGATGATGAACCCTGCCGCCACGCCTACGGCCATGCCGATGATGACTGAAACCAGAAGCCGCCGCATAGTGCGCTCTCCTCCTATCGCTTGCCTAATGCTACTCGCCAAACCCCATCAGCGCCAGCCCGCCGCCGGTCGGCAGAAAAAAACACATCACTCGCGGCGTGTGCTCTGGTGATGTGTTCTCGGCGGGAAAGTAACTGCGCGTCTTGAAGCGCGCAGCTGCGCGACGAATGCGGCCCGGCTTATGGGCTATATACCCAGGATTTCTGTCGCCTTCTCATATGCCTGTTCCGGCGATATCATCGTGACGATGCAAGCACTCTCGCCCAATATCTCGGCGGCACGTTCATGCTTATCTTGCGGCGCGATCACCAACACCGGGATTTTGTGGATGCGGCAGGCGCCGAGAAAGTCTTGCGCGCCGATAGGACGTTCGCTCGTGGGCAAAATCTTATGCAAGTAGGCGATGACGAGGGAAATCTCGTCTTTTTTCGTCAGGTGCGCGATGAACTTACCGTGCCCATCAAAGCTGTTACCCAACGGGGTAGTCCCTACGCCCTCCAGGTTGAGTTTGGTCAGGATGAGCGGATCTGTGCCTTCCATGTAGCCTACGGTTGCCATAGTGTTCTCCCTATTCTGAGTCGATACGCAATGCGCAATTTACTGCTTATAAAGTTGTATCCGTTCACCTGTTCTCTGTGGGGGCATTCCCTCCTGTCATCCCATACCCCCACACCTCCGCCCACGCGGAGGGACCTGCACTTGCACGGCTTTGCCGCGCTTAGAAAGGTTAAAGCTCCTTGTGGGGTCTGGTAGCCAAAGGGAATACCTAAGGCTCAAAACTCCAGGTGAATAGATACACAAAGTTTAACACCCGCCTGAGGGCATGTCAATGCAGATCGCGCCGTAATAGAGCGCCATAGATTAGCGTGCGGTGCATCATAACAAGATGCCGACCCTCACTCAAACTCCGTCGCCAGCCAATAATCCGCCTCCTCTTGCGTCTCTACCACCCGAATCTGCGGCAGATCAAGCGCATCGCCCGCCCAGCGCCCGTCCGCCTTGAGGATAGGCAGACGGTGACCGTCCACCTGATCCATCCAGCCGAGGCGCAAGGTATAAAAGCCGACCGGGGCAGGTGCCTCGACCGAGATACGACGCACATCCTCAATAACCTCGCCGGGCGTCCACGTGCTCGGCAGACTCATGCCATCCTGTGGGTAGCCGTCAACGCTGGTCAGCACCGCCCCGTCCGCATCGATGACCTGCAAGAAGACGCGCAAGTCTTCCACCGCTTCATCCTCAAGCGGGTGCAGCGCAGTCCAATACAACTTGACAAAACAACTGCGCCCCGGATGTATCACGCGCGGGTATGCCTCATAGCCCAAGAGGGCGACCCGCCCCCCGAAGTTCACGTTAAGGGGGCGG
>CAZJBO010000398.1:0-2844 GCA_964544075.1 uncultured Anaerolineae bacterium | reverse complement strand
CGCGTATGACGTAAACAACACAAGCGCACGCCCCCGGCTTGCTATACACAGCTCGACCAAGCCTCGCTCCACCATCTCTTGATAAGCCTGGCCCGCGCTTGGTTCGGGGATGTCGGAGACCAGATAGATCATGGTCGAGCGCTCATAGTCGAAAGGCGAACCAATGCCAAGCGTGCCCACATAGTCGGGGTCCGCGCCGAGGGTGGCGCTCAGATAGTCAAAAGTATTGGCGGTCTGTAGCGTGGCCGAGGTCAGCACAAGCGATGCTTTGGTCCGCCACAAATACTCATCCACCAGCGGCCCCACCGCGAGCGGCGCCGAATGGATCGATAACCACTCTTGCCCGGCGGATACCTCCACCCAGTAGATCGTGTTGGGCGCGGGGTCCTCAACAAAGGCGTGGAACAACAAATTTACTTCTTCAAAGTGGCGCGCGGCGGCGCTCACGCTGTGCAGCAGATCGTCATATGAGGGGATATCGAACTCGTCCAGATCGCCCAGCCCCCCGGAGAGCCGATACATAGCGTCGGTGATGCCGTCGGAGAACTGCGCCAAGACCTGCCAGACCGCCTCTATACGCGCCCAGCCGGGCGCGCCGCGTATCTCCTCGGTGATGCGCACCCTGGTCGAATATTCGCCGCGCCGCAGCCGCTTGCTCTCTTGCAGAAAGCTATATATCGCGTGGAAGAGCTGCTTCACGTGGTGCTGCATCGCGCGGGCAGCCGCCTGGATGCGCGTGACGAACTCGGTGAGCGTATTGTGATGGTCTGGGGGGATGGCGCCACGGGTGCGTTCCAAGACATCGCCGAGCAAGCCTTGCCGCGTGCCGCCCAGGTCGGCGAGCTGCCGTCGCAGCCGCGTCTCATCAACGCGCACACTCAGGCTGTTGGTGACCGCACCTTCCAGATTATGCGCCTCGTCGATTATCAGGTAATCATATTCCGGCAGAACCCGGCTGCCGCTCATCACATCGGTGAGGAGCAGCGCATGGTTGACTATGAGCACATGCGCGCTCTCTGCCGCACGCCTCGCCTTATAGAACGGACACGCCCCGCCCATCTGCCCGATGCATCGGTCGGCGGTACAGCCCTCATCCTCCGCCGAGAGCCGCGCCCACACTGCCCGCTCAGCCGGCCCGCGTATCGTAATCTCGTTGCGATCACCGCTCGTGCTCTCCAAGAGCCAGACCAATATCTTTGCAAACACGCGCATCTCGTCAACGCTGGTGGGCGGACGGCGTCGGAGCGTAGCCAAGCGGCGCGGACAGAGGTAATTGCTGCGCCCTTTAAGCACGCTCGCGCGGAAGGGCAAGCCCAATACATCGCCCAGCGCGGGGATGTCCTTGAAGATCAACTGGTCTTGCAGGTTGATCGTGTTGGTCGAGACCACCACGCGCGTGTTGTTCTGCAAGGCCCAATAGATGGCCGGGAGCAGGTAGGCGATGGATTTACCGGTGCCGGTGCCGGCTTCCACCATCAGGTGATAACTGTTATTGAACGCATCCGCGACGGCGGCGAGCATCTCGGCTTGCTGTGGGCGATATTCGTAGCCCTCAAAGGCTTGCGAAAGCGCGCCGCCCGGCGCGACCAGCGCGGTGAGTGCGTCGATGTCGAGCGGTTTCAACTCGTCGTTCGGCTCCAGGGGCGCATGGCGCTGCGGCAGCGTGCCGAAAAGCCTTATCAAGTCATCATCGCCGGTGCCGGGGGCGCGCAGCGCGTGGCTCTGTCCAAAGGCCGCGCGGGTGCGCTCCTTTAGCGCCGCCACAAAGACCGGGCGCGCGGTCCAGTCTAGACCCCGGCAGGCCTCCACGATCTCTTGCAGAGTGTCGATAGGCATATCAAGCACCCGCTGCCAGAGCATCCAATACACTTGCGCGGTCGCCAAAGCGTCATCGAGCGCGCGGTGGGCGTCCACAATCTCGATGCCGAAGTGTGCCGCCAGCGCCCCCAGCCCATAGCGCGGCGTCGTGGGCAGCATCACGCTGGCAAGCTCATATGTATCCAGCGCCAGGTTATCCACCAAGACATTCTGACGACGCAAGAAACCGAGGTCAAAGGCGACGTTATGGCCCAAGACCGGGCGTCCCCCCACCCAGCGCACCAGCTTCGGCAGCACGCTTTCCAAGCGCGGCGCGTCCGCTACGTCGCTCTGAGCGATGCCGGTGAGCGTGACGATATTCGCCGGTATCTGACGGTTAGGGTTAATCAGGCTCTGGAAGGTATCGGTCACCTGACCATTATGGAACCTTGCCGCGCCGATTTCGATGATGGCATCGCGTCGGGGATCGAGGCCGGTAGTTTCAAGGTCGAGGACGACGATTTCATCGCGCATAGGGTCTTCCGTTTCCGCGCGGGCTGCGCGTGGCTGGCGTAACTTCGGGGGGATTATAGCAGGTTTCAAAAAGCAATCCGAGCAAGTGGAATTGCCGGGACTCGTTTAGTTTGTCTGTTTGCTTTTGTGGTGAAGATGACTATACATAGGTAATGCGTACTGTTGACTAAACCGGGACTCTATTGTACTTTAGGTTTCGGCTGAAATTGTCGAGAGTCTCGCAATTATTTATAGAATCCTCAGGAAATTATGAGGTTTTTATTTCGCTGTAGAAAAACAACTCCTCATCACACTACTTTTCAACTAGATACATAACTTAGCCGGTTTTACCTTTGGATATAACGCTTGATGTTAAACCGCCAGGCTAAAGATGATATGTCGGCAGTGTCGGGGCGCCTGCGGTTGAAACCCCAGGCCCAAGCCGACCTTTGCCGGAGCGCTTCCCCTCACCCCCTAGCCCCCTCGCCCCGGTGAGGGAGAGGGGCCGGGGGTGAGGGGGAGTTTCGACCGCAG
>CAZJBO010000397.1:0-2865 GCA_964544075.1 uncultured Anaerolineae bacterium | reverse complement strand
CCGTCGGTAGCGTGGTCGGGCGCGCCCATCGGGGCAGGCAAGCAGATCGTGGTAGACCTCAGCAGCCAGACGATCTATGCTTTCGAGAACGGACGGCTTGTCAACTCGGCCCTGATCTCGTCCGGGCTGCCCGCCACGCCAACCGTGCAGGGCGACTTCCAGGTCTACGTAAAGTACGAATCGACTACAATGTCGGGGCCGGGCTACTATCTACCCGGCGTGCCCTACACGATGTACTTCTATCGGGGCTATGGCATTCACGGCACCTATTGGCACAGCAACTTTGGCGCACCGATGAGCCACGGTTGTGTGAATCTGCGCACCGACGTCGCGCAATGGTTCTTCTATTGGGCGCCGGTCGGCACACCGGTGCATGTGCAGTGGTAATGTAACCATCCTGGAGCGCCGCGCGGCACATGGTGCGGCGCCCCGACCTATCTTTAGTCAAAAGTCAAACGCCAGCGGCAACACATCGCGCGGCTCGGCCACACGCCACGACAAGCCCAGCGCAACGATCCCCACAGCCAACGTCAGCACAAACAACGCTTCGTATGAAAACTGCTCGGCAATAATGCCTCCCACGAGCGGCGAGAATATCCCCATGATCTTAAACGTGCTGGCCAGGCTGAAGTAGATAGACCGGTGCTCACTGCCGTATTCCACGATCCAATTGAGCATCCCCGGCTCATGCGTGGCGGCGGCCATGCCGCCGAGCGCAAAGACCAGGTAGATCAGCTCTGCTATGCCGGTGCTGCCTGCAAGCAAAGCCACCGCCGGCTGCATCGCCAGGAGCGCGCAGCCGGTCAGTATGACCAGACGGCTGCCCCGACGCTCGCTTAGCCAACCGAAGAATGGACCGGCGACGATGCCGCCGAGCATGGTCGCTTGCAAGCTGTGGCTTACTGCATCTGCGCTGAGGATGTGGAGACTTTCGGTGGCAAAGCGAATATAGAATGGGATGGCGATCATGGAAGCCTCAAGCACCACGCGCGCCGAGATATAGCGCTGGAAGTGGCGATCGCGGCGAAGGAGCTGTCGGAGGAAGGACATATACCCATCCCCAAACCTCGGCACGCGGGCGGTTGCGGCCTTCGTCTGGGGCGAAGGGGGGCTTTCTTTGATGAAGAAAAAACCCACGATCGAGATCATCAGGCACAGCCCGGCCAAGAAGAACAACAAGGCATAATCGTTTGGGAAGCTGGGGGTAGTCTGAGGATCAAGGATGTAGCGTACCAGGCCTGATACGACAAACAACACGATCAGCGAATAGATCACCCGGCCTCTGCCGAACATGCGCCCGTGCCGTTCGTTGGGGAGCACCGTGCCGATAATCTCCATCCAGCCGAGCGCGGCGATCCCATCGGAGAAGGCAAATATGCCATACCCAAAGAAGACTATCACCAGCACCACTCCCGATTCCGACGCGCCAAAGACCACGATCCCGGCTGCGACAACAAACAACATCGTGCGCCCCATGACACCCGGCACACGCACCCAGGGCAGCTTACGCCCCGCGCGCGCAACTGCAGGCGCGAAGACGAGCTGGGGCAAGAGCAAGCCTAGAGGGAAGATGATGCTGCTTAGGCCAACCAACACTTCCGAATCTGTGAGCTTGCCGATGAAGTCGGGCAGCACGGCATCCCGGCTCACAAGGCTTATGGCAATAACAAAGAAGATATAGTCGTTCATCAGCCAGAACATGTTGCGGCGATAGTTGGGTGGAAGTGTCTGAGTGCGCGCGGTGGCGGTCATAGGTGTGTTCTCCATAAGCTAAAATGTCGCGGGATTATACCCATAATGACAACAAACACTCAGCCGGTTTTGCCTTCGGGCCGAACGCCTGGCGTTCAAACGTCAGGCTAAACCTGAACACCACAGATCGTGCCAAATCATGTTAAACTGTACGTGGTTGTGAGATATCGCCTACCCTTATAAGGAGAACGACAATGCGCAAAGTTTTACTCCTGCCCCTGCTGCTCAGCCTGCTTCTAGGCGGCGTCGCTGCCGCCCAAGATACACCACCGGCCATCACGCATGGCCCAATCGTCGGCGAGGTCACCGCGACATCAGCCGTGCTCTGGGCGCGCGGCAGCGTTGCCGGCACCTTGAGCTTTGTGATAACCGACAGTACGAATGCCGAGGTCGCGCAATATACGGTAGACATCGACGAAACCGGCGACTTTATCGGCGAGGTGAGGGTGACCGACCTGGAGCCGGGCACTACCTACTCTTACACGGTCACGCTTGACGGCAGCGACGACCCGGAGAGCCAAGCGGTCGGCGCATTCACTACCGCACCATCTGCAGATGAAGCCACAGGCTTTAGCTTTACCTTCGGCGCGGGTCTGGGTGGGCAAGGTTATTGCCGCAACCCCGAAACCGGCTGGACGATCTTTGAGACGATGCAGACAGAAGCACCCGACTTCTTTGTGCTCACCGGCGACAGCGTGTATGTCGACTCGGCTTGCCCGTCAGACGAAGGGCGGAATGTGGCCGGTGCCGAAGGCCCCTACTCTGACCTCGAAGGTTTCCGTACACGCTACCGGTATCATCTGGAAGACCCGCACTATGCGGCGCTGCTGGCAGAGACCCCGGTTTATGTGATATGGGACGACCACGAGATCGTGGACAACTTCAGCGGCCTGAACATGCAGAAGGTCAACCCAGAGCGCTTTGCCGATGGACGTCAGGCCTTCATGGAATACTGGCCCCTGACAGGGACGGAGGAAGACCCGTACCGGATGTACCGCAAAGTTTCGTATGGCGCGTTGGCCGATTTCTTCATCCTCGACACACGCTCGTACCGTGACCCGGTCGTCAACTGGGACCCCAGCCCGGTCACCGGGGAGCACAAGACCATGCTCG
>CAZJBO010000396.1:0-2875 GCA_964544075.1 uncultured Anaerolineae bacterium | reverse complement strand
TCTGGCGCTCTTTAATGCACAATTGCTCGACCTCATGGCCGGCCATGAAGTGCAGCTACCCCACTTCGATTTTTATACCGGCAAGAGCGTGCCGGGGGAGCGCATCAAGCTCAGCCCCGGCCATGTGATCTTGGTCGAGGGCATACATGCCCTTAACCCCGCGCTGGTGCCCGACATAGCCCCAGAGCGCGCCTACCGCATTTACCTCTCAGCCCTGACCCAACTTAACATTGACCGGCATAACCGCATCCCCACAACCGATGTGCGCTTGCTGCGGCGCATCGTGCGCGATGCACAGAGCCGGGGCTATACCGCCAGCAACACCATCGAACGCTGGCCGAGCGTGCGGCGTGGCGAGAAGGAATACATCTTCCCCTATCAAGAAAACGCCAACGTAATGTTCAACTCGGCGTTGGTATACGAGCTTTCGGTGCTGCGCAAGCTGGCCGAGCCGCTCCTCCTCCAAGTCGAACCGGGCACCCCTATGCACATTGAGGCAAAACGCTTGCGGGCCTTTCTGCGTTGGGTTCACCCTCTAGACGGCGACCTGATCCCGGACAACTCGCTGCTGCGCGAGTTCGTCGGCGGCTCGATCCTGAGCGACTATGTGCCCGGCGAACACCGGCGCGCCCGGACATAGCGCATGTTTGAGAAACCACAACACCCCAAACACATCCTATGGCTGATAGGGCTGGGCACTGCGCTCTCGCTGCCCGGCGACGCCACTCTTTACGTCACGCTGCCCACCCACACCGCCGAAGCTGGCATCGCCCTGACAGGCGTCGGGCTAATGCTTTCGGCCAACCGGTGGGTGCGCGTGCTGCTCAACGGACCTTACGGCTGCTGGCTAGACCGCCTGAACCGCCGCCCTATCCTGATAGTGTCGCTGTTCTTGGGCGCGCTTTCTACCCTGATCTACACCGCCCCCGGTTTCTGGCCTTTGCTTGTCGGGCGGCTGCTCTGGGGCATCTCTTGGATCGGCATATGGGTCGGCGGCAACACGGCCATCATGGATATCGCCACCGATGCCAACCGGGGGCGCTTCAGCGGGCAATATCAGATGTGGTTCTTTCTTGGGTCCGGAGGCAGCAGCTTGCTCGGTGGTGTGCTGACCGACTGGCTCGGCTATCGTAATGGGTTGTTCATCAGCGCGTCTATCACGCTCATCGGGGCGTTGCTGTGGCTCGTGTTTCTGCCGGAGACACGGCGCAGTGCGTCACCCGCGCCGCCCGACGCGGCGCTGCCCGACTTGCTGCCTCCCACAACACGCAGTTGGCGCGCACTGATCGCTGCCGGCGCAGTGTTCGGGGTTGCGAGCTTAGTCTTTGCGGGCGTGGTGGGATCGACTCTGGCTTTGCTCTTGGAAGTGCGGCTGGGCGCGGTCAAGGTCGCGGCATGGACGGTCCCGCTGGCCACTCTGACCGGGGTGCTGATCGCTGCTCAACGGGTGCTGAGCATGATCGCGGCGCCTCTCGCAGGCTGGTTCTCCGACCGGCGCGGCGAGCGCTGGGGAGCGGTCATGGCGGCGCTTGGCGCCGGTGCGATAGCAACCGCCGGGATGGGGGTTGCCTCCGGCCATGCGCTCATTGCCGCCGCCCTGCTGAGCGCAGTTATGGCCGGAGCGCTGCAAGCGCTGGTCAATGCGCTGGCAGGCGACCACACCCCCGTGGATAAGCGGGGCAGCGCGATTGGTCTGCTCAACGTCTTTGGTGATCTGGGCAGCGCGGTCGGCCCGATGATGGCCTATCCGCTGCTGCCGGTGCTTGGTTTAAGCGGATTGTTGGGCATAAGCGCGCTGTGCATGGCGCTAATGATCGGCTGGGTCGGGTTTGTGGCGGTGTCGCTGCGCGCAGAGGCGCGCCTGAAACTTGCCCCCACGGTCACCGTGTCCCAGCCGTAGATGCGATATGCTCTCCCGACGCGGCAGCTTTCCCGGTCAGCCGCTGCTTGGTATGATTACAATATGAGCAAAGAGATTGACATCATCGAACCTGACGAAGCGCACGAGATTCTAGAACAGGCTTTAGCGCCTTATCTCGATGACGACTGGCGCTTGTTGGATTACGACGATTACAACGCCCGCCTCAGCCGGGGGACGCGCAACCTTCATATCCGGGTTGGATGGCTGGGCGATGTTGAGACCACAGAAACCGAACTCACAGTCACACAAACCACCGGGGCGCTTGTCGCCTGGGTGCTGCTGATTGCGATTCTGTTGGTGGTGCTTGCCTTAGCCTCTGCGCTGGGGATACTGTCGTAGTAGGGGGTACTTCCCCGGAGGGTCGGCTAACCCTCCGGGGCGTTTGAACCGGTCTAATTAAGGTGGATCAGGGCTTTGCCGCATCAACGGTCAAGCTCAGTTCGTAGTGCCCGGTCGTATAGGAGAGCGCGCGCACCACGAGAACATATTCGCCGCTTTCCGGCAGCACATAGTCCTGAATGAGCGAGTTTGTGCCGTCGTCGCCGTCGTCGTTATCGATAAGAACCGCGCCGGATTGGTCTTGAAGCAATATGACGGTGTCGAACTCGTCGCTTTGGAGACGGGCGGTGATGCTCTCGCCGGCTTCGCCGCTGAAGGTCCACAAATCAGATTGTTCTGGGTTTTGCAGTTCACCCTCTACCGTCTCGCCGCTTTGGATCGCGCCACCGCCGCTCTCGTCCACCTCGCCCGGCTCCAGGCTCAGTTCATATGTTCCCACGCCGTCCAGTGACTGTACCATAATGTAATACTCGCCCGGCTCATGCAAAGGAACGTTGAGCAGCTCGCCCGTATCGTCATCGCTGTAGTAGGCGCTAACGTTGGTGTTGAACAGCTCTACCATCGCTGCGAAGTTGGCATTGCGCAGCGTAACGCTGACGGCGCCGGGCTGGTCCA
>CAZJBO010000395.1:2373-2884 GCA_964544075.1 uncultured Anaerolineae bacterium | reverse complement strand
GAAACTGGAGAGCGTAAACACCGGCAGGATCAAGTGTCGGATTCTGTCGCCCAGAGTATATTCGCCGGTGAATGATACCGGGAAACGGTTGCCCATCGGCAGCCACCCCAGAGTCGCGCCGAATAAAAGCAGCAAGACCAACCCCATCCAGAAGACCGGCACAGCGCTCACGAAAACCGCCAGCACCCGCGTTACTTGGTCGAAGATGCTGCCCTGATAGACGGCGGCCAAGACGCCCACCGGAATGCCGATGAGCAAACCGATCACCAGTGAGATGGCCCCCAGCTCTAGTGTCGCCGGGATACGTTCGGCCAGGGCATCGACCACAGGCTTTTTGGAGCTAACCGAGGTACCAAAGTCGCCGCGCAAGATGCCTCGGCTTGTGCCGATCCGAGTGCCGATCTCGTTGCCGGCGTTGTCAAAGGTCGGCATCTCGCGCCCGCCCCATATCTCCACCTTCCCGATGACAATCGGGGCATCGCCGATCAACCAGCGTAAGTATTGGATATGG
>CAZJBO010000395.1:0-2363 GCA_964544075.1 uncultured Anaerolineae bacterium | reverse complement strand
GATAGGGTCATCAACCCCCAGCGACGCAGCTATGGCCTTGCGCTGCTGAACGGTAAGTTCTGGGTTGAAGCCCAGAGCAGTTGTCGGTCCGCCCGGTGCCAACGCCATGATAACATACGTGATGATCGAGATACCGATCAGAGTGGGGATGGACTGAATCAATCGTCGCACAATAAATTTCAGCATTGCTTTCGTTCCCGTGCACTATATGCTTCCAACTATACCTGAGCAAGGGGCATAGGAAGCCCCCTGCCCAGATGGTTATTCAGTTGTAGACACAGGCGACGCCCACCTCGGAAGGTGCGCGCCGCCCGACCGGAGTTAAACTATTGTTCTACGGTGATGTTCCAAGCGTCCATGTTCCACGAACCGAAGTTGGGATATGGGTCGAAGCCCTCAACGTTAGGACCGGCAGCATAGATGCTATTGAAGGCATAGAGCCAGAGGTATGGCTGCTCGTCCCACATGATCTCCTGCACACGCTGTGCAGCGGCGATGATCTCATCCTGAGGGCAGCCGGGGGCTGTCAGGATGAACTCGCTCAGCTCTTCGAACTCGGCATTGTACCAAGAACCGAAGTTGAAGCCCGCGCTCTCGGTGCTGGGAACGTCGTTCTCGGCGCCGAAGAAGGAGCGCTGGTCCGGGTCGAAGGGCAGGCTGCCGCGCCAACCGGCAACCGCCGTATCGTAGATTTGTGCGCCCAGGTTGTCGTCATACATCGCGTTGAAGTCCAACGGGATAACCTCGACCTTGACGCCGATCTCGGCGAACATGGCCTGGAGCAGCACTGCGTCATCAAGACGGACGTCACCGGGGTTGACCATGTCGATGGCAAACTCGGTGCCCTCTTCGGCATAGAGGCAGCCCTGGCAGGTGCGCAAGCCGTCGCCGCCTTCGACCAGCGGATCGCCGGTGGAAATCCAACCGGCCTCGTCGAGCAGCGCACGCGCAGCTTCGAGGTCATAGGGGCGGCGTTCCAGGGTCGGGTGGATGGTGAAAGCGGTCGGGATAGTGCCGGAAACCATCGGTACGGCGTTGCCGTTCATCGGGCCATTGATGATGTCATCGATGTTGATGGCGTGCTGGAGTGCCTGGCGGACGCGCTTATCGCCCAAGATCGGGTGATGGCCCTGATCGATGGGGTTACCGTCTTCGTCCAAGCCGGGCTGCGGGTTGGTCGGGTCGGCCACGTTGAGCGACACATAGTGCCAGAGTCGCCCCGGCATCGTGATGAGCTGTACATTGCCGGCCTGCAGGGTGGGCAACACAGCGGTATCCGGTTCGTTCATGTAGTTGACGTCACCGGGCTGGTTGGCGACCAGGCGCTCTGCCATGACGTTGTAGTCGGGCACGTCTAGATAGACCAAGCCCTGGGGCACGACATAGTCACCGACCGGGTCGGCGTAGTCTAGGTTGGCCTCAAGGTAGATGGCGGTGCCGGCCTCAAGGCGGCTGAACTTGAAGGGGCCAGAAGTCACAGGCGGCGCTTTGTCAAATTCGGAACCGACCAAGAGGGTCCAGTCGAACTCTTCGCCGGGCACATAATTAAAGTAATGCGCCGGCATTGCCGAAAGGCTGGAGGCGCGGTTGAGCGCCAAGCAGTTTGCGGTTTCGTAAGTCAGCTCCAGGGTATAATCATCGATCACGACGGCATCGATGATATCCTGCTTGGCCGGGGCGTAGCTGCTGGAGGTCTCCGCCGGGTCAACGTTCTGCAGGGCGGCCCAGAAGAACTGCACATCGGTTGCGGTAACCGGGGTGCCATCCGTCCATTTCAGATCATCGCGCAGGTAGAAGGTCCACACCAAGCCATCCTCGGAGATATCCCAACTGGTCGCCAGGCTATTGTAAACCAAGTTACCCTCGGCAGCAGGCGCCAGGCCAGAGGTCGCAACGTCGATACCTACCAGGCCGGGATACATCAGACCGTTGATGTCCGCGCAGTCTACGCCAGAGCAGCGCAACGGGAACAGAGGATCGATGTTGCCGGAGCCACGTTGGTTGCCCCAGACAACAACGCCACCCTCACCTGGGCCAGGGGTTTCTTGCGCAACGGCAGGCATGGCCAGGGCGCCGGCAAGCGCCAACGTGAGCATAACGAACAAGAATTTGGTCAGGTGCTTCATTATTGGTCTCCTTAAAGTTGAGTAACACAAACTTCCCCAAATCATCGACCGGTACACCGGCAGAATGTCTGGGCAACAACGAGGCCAAAGATTAGTAGAAACCCCTTTTAGGCGTGTTCTACAGCTTTTTCCAAAGTTGTTGGACGTAACAAAGAGATATTTTTCGTCTAGACACCTCCCCATCTTATTTTATTGTGTTCAACTGAGCTGTACGCTCTCGGATGCAGGCGCATTATA